>RHKR01000250.1 GCA_008363265.1 Chlorobiota bacterium | reverse complement strand
GGCCATGCTGCTGCTTCACCGAGGGCACAGATGGTGTTGCCATCGATGTTGTAGGCAACGGAGAGGAGAAGATCGATATCGCTCTTCTGTCCTTTTCCGGCGGCCATCCTCTTGAGTATCTTAAGCATCCAGCCCGTACCTTCGCGGCATGGTGTGCACTGACCGCAGCTCTCATGATAATAGAAGCTTGTGATCCTCGCGAGTACCGAAACAAGATCAGTATCCTCATCCATGACCATGATACCGGCGGTACCAATGGCACTTCCGGCAGCCCTGAGCGATTCAGCATCCATCCGGAGACCTTCGATCGAATCACCGCGAAGCGGCGGCATTGATGATCCACCGGGGATGATGCATTTGATCTTCTTGTCTCCCGGAACTCCACCGGCATAGTTGTAAATAATGTCAGTAAGAAGCGTCCCCGAAGGCAGTTCATAAACACCAGGTTTGTTCACGTGTCCGCTAACTCCGAAGAGGATCGTTCCGGGATGTTTTTCGGTACCGATCTTTGAAAACCATTCCCAGCCTTTGTTGATTATGGCCGGTACGTTTGTTATAGTCTCAACGTTGTTAATTGTGGTTGGGTTGCCCCAGAGACCATTTTGTGCAGGAAATGGTGGCTTTACCCTTGGGTAACCCCTCTTTCCTTCTATCGAGTTCATCAGAGATGATTCCTCACCGCAGATGTATGCACCCGCTCCCTTGTGTACATAAATGTTCACATGGAAATTGGTCCCGAAGGTTTTCTTCATCGCTTCACCTACCAAGCCGGCTTCAAAAGCGTCATCAAGTGCCTTCTGGAAGAGTTTTATCCATTTGTGGTACTCGCCTCTTATGTAAACATAGCAGGTGTTGGCACCGATCGCGTATGAGGAGATAAGTATACCCTCGATCAGTTGGTGGGGGTTATACTCGAATATCTGTCTGTCTTTAAAGGATCCGGGTTCCGACTCGTCTCCGTTAATGCAGAGATATTTCGGTTTGTCAGTGGTCTTCGGCATGAATGACCATTTAAGTCCGGTAAGGAATGCGGCACCACCTCTTCCACGGAGTCCTGACTTCTTGACGGTGTCAATTATTTCATCAGGAGTCTGCGCAAGCGCTTTTTTAATTGCCTCGTATCCGCCGTTCTTTTTATAGACGTCAAGTATGTGTAAATTTTCTATATCAGGTAATACTATCTTTTCCATGTCACCACTTCTACTTTAGCGAGTCAATTAGTTCAAGAGCTTTTTCTTTGGTAAGATTCTCGTAGAAATCTTCGTTCACGGCGATCATCGGGGCAGTACCGCATGACCCCATGCATTCTACCTCCTCGAGCGAGAAAAGTCCGTCCGCTGAAGTCTGACCGTTCTGCAGACCGGTCCGTTCCTTAACCGCGTTCCAGATGTCATACGCGCCGCGTAGCATGCACGAAACATTTGTGCAGACCTGCAAGTGGTATTTTCCGGGCTCATGCCTGTGATACATGGTGTAGAATGTAACCACACCCATCACTTCCTCTTCCGTAATTTCGAGGAGTCGGGCAACCTCTTTCACAACTTCGCCGGAAATGTAGCGGTTCTGGTCCTGTGCTATGTAAAGCACGGACATTACTGCGGCTTTTTTGGTTGGGTATTTCTCGAAGACCCGGTTTACTTTTTCAAGATTTTCTTCTGTGAATTTGAATTCCATTGGTATCCTCTTTTTATTTATCGGCTTCGCCCATAACGGGGTCGATACTTCCGATAATCGCAACAACATCGGAGATCATGTGTCCTTTAACCAGATGTCCCAGCGTTTGGAGATTGCTAAAGGAAGGTGATTTGATCTTCATCTTCCATGGGTGGCCTTCACCTTTGCTGACAATGTAGAAACCAAGTTCACCTTTCGGGTTCTCGACCGAGTGGTAAACTTCACCAACCGGAGGCTTAACGCCAAAGTTGATGATCATAAAGTCGTGGATCAACTCTTCCATTTTGGTGTAGATCTCAGTCTTCCTGGGGAGAACTTTCTTGGGTGAATTCGCCATGATATCACCCTTCGGCATCCTGTCGAGGCACTGGTAGATGATTTTCACGCTCTCTCTCAGTTCGTCAACTCTCACGAAATATCTCGCCAGAGAGTCACCCTCATTGTAAACAGGGATATTGAAATCCACCTGATCGTAATACATATAGGGACTTGCCCTTCTGATATCATGCTCTACACCGGAACCGCGAAGTGTCGGGCCGGTAGCGCCGAGTGAGATGGCATCTTCTCTGGACATAACGCCGACACCTTCAAGTCTTTCAACAAAGATCCTGTTGGTGTTAAGCATGTTCTCCATCTCTTCAAGCTTGTCATCGAACTGATCGAGAAACTCTTTGATCATCCTGACCGCTTCATCAGGCATGTCAGCGGCAACGCCACCGATACGGGTGTAACTGGTGGTAAACCTTGCGCCACAAATGATATCGTAAGTATTAAGTATCTTTTCCCTCTCACGGAGGGCCCAGAGGAACACTGTGAGCGCACCCACATCCATTGCGAGAGCGCCAATGGCCACGAGGTGCGATGTCATTCTGGAGAGTTCGCTCATGATCATTCTGATCCACTGGGCTCTTGGCGGGGCTTCGATCCCGTACAGTTTCTCAACTGCCAGCGAAAAAGCTGTGTTGTTTGCCGGCGGTGCTATGTAGTCGAGTCTGTCAGTATGAGGCAGATACTCGTAATACGACATGTTTTCTGCCATCTTTTCGTAACCTCTGTGGAGGTAACCAAGCTCAGGAACTGCAGCGACAACGGTTTCACCATCCAGACGGAGCAGAACACGGAGTACACCGTGAGTAGCCGGGTGCTGGGGCCCCATGTTGAGGATCATCTCATTCTCGAGAGCATCCTCAAATGTAACATTCGTCTCTTGATCGAGCAGCGCTTTTACGATACTCGGATGTACATCGTCTTTAGTTAATCTTTCCATACAAACTCTTATTTCTTTGGAAGGGGCTGATCACCGGGGATACCCATCAGTGGGTATTCCTTGCGGAGAGGATGATACTCAAATTCTTCTGACATATACATTCTTCTGAGGTCGGGGTGACCGTCAAACTTAATACCGTACATGTCCCAGGTCTCTCTTTCATACCAGTTCGCTGATTTCCAGACCGAACTTACAGTATTGATGTGCGGCTCATGCTCTTCGAGATCGCACGAAACACGGAGCCTGTTCTTGTTCTTTATTGAAAACAGGTGATATACCACAGTGAAGCGGTTCTTCTTTTTTGCCCAGTCGATCGCTGTTACATCAACGCATTGATTGTACTCAAGTTCGCTGTTATTCTTCAGGAACTCACAAACAGGCACTACAACCGATCTATTGAACTTCAGTGTAACTTCATCTCTGAACTCTGTTATTTCGAACGAAGTCCCGGGAAACTGTTCAGTTAGAAGTTTTTCCAGTTTTTCTTTAATTTCCATTTATTTTCACCGGCTCCAAAAGTGGAATATCTTGAAACTCTCTTGCTTTAGTGTTTTTTATCTTCTCCTGGATCTTCATCAATGCATGAAGAAGATTGTCAGGACGCGGAGGACAACCTGCCAGATAGATGTCAACAGGAAGGAAATTATCTATCCCCTGTACTACAGGGTACGAACGGTACATTCCGCCTGTCGATGTGCAAACACCCATGGCTATAACCCACTTGGGGTCGGGCATCTGATCGTAGATCTTTCTGACCACATGAGCCATTTTGTAAGTAACAGTTCCGGCAACGAGCATTACATCACACTGTCTCGGTGTGAAACGCATTACTTCTGAACCAAATCTAGAAATATCATATTTTGGACCCGCTGTCGCCATCATCTCAATTGCACAGCAGGAAATACCCATCGGCATCGGCCAAACTGAACTTTCCCTCGCCCACCCCACAAGTGCATCGATGGTCGAGGTAATAAAGCCTTCATTCTGCAGTTTTGCTTCTAATCCCATTTGAATCCTCCTTTTTTATAAGCATAGAGAAAACCCAGTTCAAATACTACCAAAAATATAAACATCGACCAGAAGGCAGCAATTCCAATATCAGAATAAAGTTTTATAAACTCAACCGCCCAGGGATAAACAAAAATAACCTCGAGATCGAAGATGATAAAGAGCATCGCAACAACATAATATTTTACTGATACACGCTCTTCTGTTGATCCGATCGGTTTCATACCACTTTCATAGGGCGAAGCCTTGATCTTGTTCGGCCTTTGCGGACCAAACAGCGATGAGGTGGAGACCATCACCACTCCGAATATCAAAGCAAATCCGAACACAACAAGTACCGGAATGTAGTTTTCGAGCATTTTTTGACCGATAATTAATTCGTAAAATTCAAACTTTAAATTTATCACTATTTTGGGAGATAGTCAATTTTTTAATTGTTTCACAACATTTCTCCACGATTTTTCGTAATTTTGAGACACACTTACACGGGAGAATTATGGATATTCAATTTATCGGTGCCGCGGGCACGGTTACAGGGTCAAATCACCTTCTAAGAACCGAACAGGGCAAGATACTTCTCGACTGCGGCCTCTATCAGGGTAAACGAAAAGAAGCCTTCGAACTCAACCGTTCATTCGAGTTTTACACTCCGAAAAACATCGATGCAGTGATACTTTCACATAATAATGCTGGCCGACTCGGCACATATCCAGCAGAAGGATACCGAATTCGTCAACAAAAAAAGGGTTAAACAGGGTAAGAACCTTTTCGAGCCACTGTATACTCAGGCCGATGTGGATGAAACCATCCGGCTTATGGTGGGCGTAAACTACCACCACGAGTTCGAAGTGTTGCCCGGGATAACCGCCACTTTCTACGATGCAGGCCATATTCTCGGAAGCGCGGTCACATATATGAAAATAGTCGAGCGCGGCAAAACGATCGAACTCGGTTTTTCAGGTGATCTGGGAAGACCGAACATGCCGATCCTCCGGGATCCTGAAATAATCCCTGATGTCGACTACTTCATCTGCGAAAGCACATACGGCGGACGCTTCCATGAAGATTTCGAAATGTCGGAAGCGAAGGTTGTGGGGATAATCAAAAAGGCGATTGAAAGAAACGGAAAGATAATCGCTCCCGCATTCAGCCTCGGCAGAACCCAGGAACTTGTTTATCTTCTTCATACGATCTTTGAGAAGGGTGAAGTGCCTAATATTCCTGTTTACGTTGATTCACCTCTCTCCTTTAATGCAACCCAGGTGTTCCGTGACCACACTGAATGTTTCGATTCTGAGATATCAGCGCACATCCTCCGCAACGAAGACCCCCTCGGATTCAAAAAACTCCGGTATATCACCGCGGTTGAGGAGTCGAAACAATTGAATGACCGCCCGGGCCCAATGATGATAATCTCAGCTTCCGGTATGGCAGAGTCCGGTAGAATTCTCCACCATCTTGCCAACAACATCGAAAATCCTGCAAACATAATAATGATGACCGGCTATTGTGCCGAGAATACCTTGGGACGACGGATAATTGAGAAAAACAAGGAAGTGAACATATTCGGTGAGCCCCACAAAGTGAATGCTGAAGTGGTGGTTTTCAACTCCCTTTCCGCCCACGCTGATTCAGACGAACTCATCTACTATGTGAACAAATTCAGCCGGGAGAAAATGAAGGAAATATTCCTCGTGCACGGTGAACCCGACCAGCAGGAGAAGTTCTCCAACAGATTACTGCTGAACCATTTTAAGTCGGTTAGAATACCCAAGAAGGGTGAGTATTTTACAATTAATTAGCTACCGTTGGCAGTAAACTTACTACGGGCTGTGTCATTTGTGATATGGCCCTTTTTTATAAAAGGCCGAGGCTCAACCCATAATTGACAGCCATCGCGGTGTTCTCGGAGTTGGTTTTTTCGAGTATGCTTCTGCGGTGGTTGTTTACGGTATTAACACTGATAAATAACTCATCCGCGATCCTCTTGCTCGCCATACCCTTTGCCATAATCCAAGTATTTCTATTTCGCGCCGGGTGAGGAGTGAGTGCTTCTCATCCCCGGAATCCGTTAAAAACACCTGTAACTCCCCGGTTGCAACATTCATTAACTTCCTCTGCGATGTCAGTATTCCTTCACGACCCGGAAACATGTCATACATTATCAGCATCAGGAGCACGTTCCCCTTTCTGTCAAGTTCCAGGGGAATCATCTGGTTAATGAACCTCCTAAAGTTACCATCCTTGCACTTCAATCTGAAATCGCTGATAAGTTTGAAATTTTTCCGTTCCGTGGCCGGTAACTTCAGAATATGCTCCATGTAAAGATAATTTGTCTCGATGAGGAAAGGGACGTCATCAGGATGCATGATCGAGTAAAAAAGTGCGGGTCCGTTCTTCATCATATCTGTCAGTTCGACCCCAAGTAGTGACAGGAATTTTGATTGGGCAAAAACATACTGCTTTTTGTTGAGATCGTATACAGACATGGAGCTGTTCTCCAGAATCGCGAGTTGCTTCAGCAGCGAAAGATGTTCTTCAAACCTGGTGTAGTCGATCGATTCTTCATCAATCGACTGGCTCGCAATCAGTGAGTTAAAGCGTTCGAGGTAGTATTCGAGGTTCATATGATTAAAATGATCATTTTTGACTATTTATAAGGCGCGCTTGAAACAATATTTTTTCAGTGTAAAAAATTTCTTTTCACAATACAGAATTGTAAGAAAATAAGATGAAATACCAACATTTATCCTTGTTATTTTTTCTGATCCTGATGCTGTCTGCGAAAGGCCAGAATTTGAATCCGGACACGAAGAAATCACACCAGACCTTCGGAACCGAACTCGATCTTCTCCCCTATATCAGCAACGGATATTATCTCTCGGCCTGGTACGGAACAGGCAGGTTCAGGATCAGAGGAGTGCTCACAAAAACCACCATCCCCGGCTTCATGCTGAAAGACGGCTTTAAGGATAACAAATTAACAGTCTATGCCGGAATAGTTGATTATTTCTTCAATGATAATTTTAAGGGCGCATGGGTCGGTGCCGGATTCGAGGCTTGGGAATCTGAAATAAGAAATGAAAATTCATCCGGGACGGCCACATACAATAATAAAATACTAACGCTCGGGGGCGGATATGTATGGAAGTTCTTTGACAATTTCTATCTCAATCCATGGGCAGCCCTTCATTATATTGTGGGCGGTGAAACAGAGATCAGACTCGGAAATTCAGTCCATAAACCGGGAGTGCTCACCCCCGAAGTCTCGATCAAACTTGGATGGCACTTTTAGTGGAAAACACAGATATTTTTTCACATCCAATCGTGAGGAATTGACATCATGAACAGACGCAGATTTTTGCAGGCCGGAGGAATTGGGCTACTGACTATCGCGGGTGGCTCCCTCTTTACCGATTTTCACGGGGCGGAGCGGGTTTACCCGGAAGCCAAAGCGGAGGACACCCTCATAATCCCGCATGAGTTCCTCAATTTCTTATCATATGCCGTTCTCGCGCCCAGCGGACACAATACTCAACCGTGGCTGATCAGACCCGCCGGGGAGAACAGTTTCATAGTCTCTCTGAACAGGAAGTGTCTACTCCCGGCAGTCGACCCAATGAACCGGGAGTCGATTCTCTCGATCGGTGCATTCATGGAGAATCTCATCCTGACAGCCGGCAATTCAGGTTATTCAACAGAAACTGAAATAATCGGTTCCAGTACAGATATTTTAAAACTGACGCTTCGAAAATCAAAAAGCAATCCATACAATATGAATAGTATCACCGGGAGAAGAACTGTCAGGAA
>RHKR01000249.1 GCA_008363265.1 Chlorobiota bacterium | reverse complement strand
AACTCGATAATATCTTTTTCATCTTCAATGATCAGTATTTTTGTACCTGTCACAGGGCGACTTCCTTTCCTTCGCGGGCGGATGCATACATCTTTTCCACGATCGAAAGTCTGGCCGCTGACTCCTCCGCAGATGAGAGAAGTGGGTTATGGCCCTTGATCGCTCCCACGAAGTGGTTTAACTCGTTTTGATAAGACTTTTCAAAGTGTATCTTCCTGTTATCGTTGATCATTGGCTTCAATTCGATCTTTTGACCATCGATGATCTTAATGATCCTAAGGGGATTTATGAAAGCATTCCCTTTGGTGCCGTAAATCTCAAGATTGAATGAATCTTTCTCTCCCGACATTGCCCATGAGGATTCAAGGTAAATAAGTGAGTCAGTGGCTGTTTTTATCATCGAAATGGAAGAATCTTCAACATTTTTGGTGTTCACCGCAAAGTTTTTGGTCGATACAGAACTGATGGCAGGATAGTCGAGAAACCACAAGGCTACATCGAGAAGTACAACACCAAGATCGAATATTACACCACCGCCGGCTTCATCTTTTTTTGTAAACCACTTTCCGGAACTGGACTGTGGTTTCAGCCAGGATGATTTCACGTAATAGGGAATGCCGATATCGCCCGAGCCGACGATGCTTTTCAGAAGCATGATATCAGGCCTGTAACGCAGATTCATGCCAACCATGGCAAGAAGCCCTTTTTCCTTCGCGAGCGTGGCGATCTGACGGGCCTCTTCAGCCGTCCGCGCGAGAGGTTTTTCAACAAAGACATGTTTGCCTGCCTCAAGGCAATCCATGGCGATCTTTGTGTGCGACTTTGTCGGAGTGGCGATGATCACCGCATCGAGTTCAACCTCTTTCAGCATTTTGTGATAGTCAAGGTAGGTTTTAGATACCTTAAACCGTGCTGAAACCTGATCGAGCGCGCTCCTGTTGATATCTGCGATGGCAGCAAGTTCAACTTCCTTGTTGGCAGCGAGGTCGGGGAGGTGCATCAATTGTGATATTCCGCCCAGACCGATGATTCCGAATTTGATCTTTGACATCACGCAATCACTTTCTCGATCTGATCATCAACTTTAACGAAATCAAGTATCCTGCCGGTGATGCCCTGAGGGTCTATCTCAAGTATTTTGTGAAGTTCGGCCTGAGTTCCGTGATCAACAAATCCGTCTGGTAAACCGATGCGGAGTATATCGTTTTTGTAGTTCCTGTCGATGAAGTATTCCGCAACCGCCGAGCTGAAACCACCGACAATTGTATTCTCTTCAATGGTCACTATCTTCCGGTGAGTTTTAGCAATCTCATCGAGCAGATCATGATCGAGCGGTTTAACAAACCTCATATTCACAAGCTTGGGAGAAATACCATGTTCCTTAAGTTTTGGCAATGCTTTCATGGCGTAGTCAACCATCGATCCCACGGCCAGAACTGCAACATCCTGACCCTCTTCGATCACTTCCGCTTTACCGATCTCATAATTCTCAAGATTCTCACTTAGAGGCACTCCGAGGGCATTACCGCGTGGGTACCTGATGGCAACCGGTCTACCTTTGATGTTAACCGCGGTGAATAGCATGTTTCTTAGTTCATTTTCATCTTTCGGCGCCATTACCACAATACCGGGGATCATTCTGGTATATGTCAGATCAAGAACTCCATGGTGGGTGGGACCGTCAGCTCCAACCAGACCGGCACGGTCGAGAACAAAAACAACATGAAGTTTCTGGAGTGCTATATCATGTATCATCTGATCTATCGCCCTCTGAAGAAAGGTTGAATAGATGGCCACAACAGGAATAACACCCTGAGTTGCGAGACCGGCAGCAAAAGTAACACCATGCTCTTCAGCGATGCCCACATCAAAATAGTTACCGGGGCATTCTTTTTGGAGTATATTGAGTCCGGTACCGTCAGGCATTGCAGCTGTAATACCCACAACCTTCGGATTCTCTTTTATAATTTTCACAAGAGTTTCACCGAAAATAGTGGTATATGCCGGTGGTGCGCCATCTTTCTTGTATGCAACACCTGTGAGCTTATCAAACGGTGTCGAGGCGTGCAGGCGTTGGACATGTTTTTCGGCGGGAGCATATCCTTTTCCTTTTTCGGTATTGGCATGGATCAGGATCGGACCATTCAGCGTCTTCGCTGCTTCGAAAACTTTTATCAACTGGTGGAGATTATGTCCGTTAACCGGACCGAAATACCGGAAGCCGAGAGCTTCAAAGAGCATCCCGGGAGTAACAATCGATTTGATTCCTCCTTCGACTTTACCAACCACTTTGCGGAGCCTGTCACCAAAATTGTCCATTTTGCCGGTGAGGTCCCACACATATCCCTTGAATTTGTTGTAGTCGGGATTAGTAATAAGCGAGGTGAAATAATTTGAAAACTGCCAGACATTTTCTGCGATCGACATATTGTTATCGTTAAGAACCACGATAAGATTTGAATGGAGCATTCCAGCATTGTTCATCGCTTCATAAGCCATGCCACCGGTCATTGCTCCGTCACCTATCACAGCTATAACTTTTTTATTTGTTCCTGTGTACTTGTTCGACTCAGCGATTCCAAGAGCTGCCGAAACAGAGGTGGAGGCGTGTCCGGCACCGAAGGCATCGTATTCACTCTCATTACGCTTGAGAAATCCGGAAATTCCGTTTAACTGACGGATCGTCTGGAGCAATTCCTTCCGTCCGGTAAGGATCTTGTGAGGATAAGCCTGGTGACCTGTATCCCAGACGATCTGGTCATCCGGGGTATTGAAAACCTTGTGCATTGCCACGGTCAGTTCAACTGCGCCGAGACCGCCGCCAAAATGGCCGCCAACTACTGAGATGACATCTACCATATACTGCCGCACATCCACACACAGCTGCTTGAGCTCAGCGATCGAGAAATCTCTAAAATCTGCCGGAACATTAACTTTGGAGAGGGCAGGGTAGTTGTTCATGTCGATCATTTTATCTCCGGTAAAGATTGGCCAAAGCAGGCCATCAGTTTGTTTTGAAGGAATTTTTTAGTTCAGTAATTTTTAGTTCGGCCTCCTGCAGGGAGGAGAGGCATTCCTGCGAAAGTTTCATCCCTTCTTCGTAGAGCTTGATAGCCTGTTCGAGATCGAGATCCTGATCTTCCAGGAAAGAGGTTATTTCCTCAATTCTCTTGAGTTTCTCTTTAAAATGCGAAACTTCGTTCTGCGGGTTACTCATTGCTTCCTTTAATAAGAATTTTATCGTCAAAAAAGTTCAAGTTGAAAGGCTTAAAAGTATTCAATTCTGTGGAAATCCTCACGATCTTTTCGTCCTGAGTGACGAAGACGAATCCTTTTTTCAGTATCCTTTTATGATCATTTGCCTTAAGATGCAGAAAAGCGGAATTGATCCGGTTTTTCAGGTCTTTGATCAGACCGCTCATGTTGTTGTCGAGTTGTGTTACTGCAAGATCCAGTTTCTGGGAGTTCATCCTTATGATATTTACAGGGGTCGAAACCACCGGTGAGGTCACAAATCTATTTACGAGATCGCGCTTTGCTGCAAGGTTCTTATCGATCAATGAGTTCAAAGCTGAAATGGAGCTCATCAGGAAATTGCTCATTTCATTCTGATCCTGAGTAACGAGTTCCATCGCCGCAGTCGGTGTGGCTGCTCGCAGGTCTGCCACAAAATCGGAGATGGTAAAATCCACTTCATGACCAACCGCCGAGATCACGGGGATTCGGGAAGAGGCAATTGCTCTTGCGGTAACTTCCTCATTAAAAGCCCAGAGGTCTTCAAGGCTGCCTCCGCCTCTGCCGACGATCAAAACGTCAATATCGTCATAATTATTCAGCTCTGCAATGGCTGCAGCTATGCTTTCCCCCGCGCCTTCACCTTGTACCCGGGCAGGTGCAAGAACAAGTTCCACCATCGGGAATCTTCTCTTCGCCACGGCAATAATATCCTGCCACGCTGCACCGGTTGATGAAGTAACCACACCGATCTTTGCCGGAAATGAGAATATTTTTCTTTTCCTCGCGGCCTCGAACAGCCCCTCTTTACCCAGTTTTTCCTTCAGAAATTCAAAAGCCACCTTAAGGTCTCCCACACCGACGTTCTTCATTTCCTGAACGTCAAGCTGATAACTGCCACGGGGAGGGTAAACTGAGACTGATCCGGTCACGATTATCTGCATACCGTTTTTCGGTACAAACCCCACCTTGCGGTTATTGTTCGACCACATGGTGCATGAGAGTGCGGCCCCGGAATCCTTGACCGTAAAATACCAATGCCCCGAGCCATGCGCGGTAAAGTTAGAAACTTCACCGATCACAGTCTCCCGCCTGAAATTCATCTCAAGCGTGGCTTTGATCTCAAGTGTAAGATTGCTGACAGATTTGTACTGTGGGAGTTGCATAAAGTCTAAATATTTCGAACTATAATTATACGAAATTAAAACTTTATGCTAAAACCCAGAGTGGGAAGAATCGGAAACATTGACGTCGGTTTTATACCAAGTTCCTTCTCTTCTGTTACATAGTAATCATAACCGATAATGTTCGATCTGTTATAAACATTGATGACATCAAGATAAAAATTCCAGTCAAGTCCCCAGAATCTCGCAAAAGCGGTGACCCTTATATCAAGCCGGTGATATTCCGGTTTCTTTGAGTTGAATCTTTCCCTGTTATCGAAGGCAACGTCGTAAATAACTTCCGAAAAACCACTTCCCGATGCACTTCTTCGTACAGCAATCGAGGG
>RHKR01000248.1 GCA_008363265.1 Chlorobiota bacterium | reverse complement strand
AATCCTATCTTTATATTGTGCAGATCGGTGCTTACAGTACTTTTGACAAGGCAAAGAAGTTCAGAGTGTCGATTAAGAGTAAAATAAATGAAGAAATTTTTGTAAGTTTCGACCAGAGAACCTCACTATATGTGGTCAGATTACGGCCGCGTGACTCTCGCCCCGAAGCTGAGGAATTAAGAGCAAAATTGCGCTCTCAAAAAGAGTTTTCCGATGCGTTCATTTTAACAATTGAGATATAGTTCTTCTTTTAATTAACACTGGGAGGTTAGTATGCGCAAGTCGATACTAATGTTGGCAATGTTTCTTCTCATCGGGCAGTTGAATGCCCAGTTAACGACCAATTGGTCATTCACATCAGGAGGAAGCAACCTTCCTGCATGGTTCGGTACAGGAAATACCGAAAGAGGTTGTGGTTACTCAGCATTTTCGCAACAATTCTTTGTAGTGGTCAGGAATGGTGGAGTAGTACTCAGATCATTCAACTCACTTAACGGGGCTGATGCTGCCAGTTACGACATGACTGGAGTAACAGGCGGTACTTTTACATTAAATGATGTTGAGGCATCGCAAACCGACAGTAAGGTTTACGGATGTAATCTTGCAACTTCAAACGCGTCTGCGTTTAAGATCTACAAATGGGATAACGCAACCACTGCCCCCACAGTCGCATTCCAGTACACTGCACCGGTAACAGGAACCAGAATGGGCGACAATATCACCTACTTTGGAAATAACGCTGATAACAGCGCAAAATTTATGTTCCCTGATGCAACCAGAAATATGGTTTTCATCCTCAAAACAACTGATAACGGCAATACTTTCACTGTTCAGGATTCGATCCAGCTTCCTGCAAACTCATTTGGCGGCGGACCTTCAACCTACCCGATAATTAATGATCTGGGTGTTATTGAAGGTGTGATCACCAACAGTTCCGGTAAAAATGTTGTTGCTTATAACATGCAGGGACAGATCATTGGTACAATCCCGGGTTCTGTTATTGCAACCGGTTCAACAACCGTAAGAGCTTTCCGGGCGAACGATATGTTCTATATCGTTACCTACCAGTTCGGAGCCGGTAATGAGAACCTCAGAGTTGTTCAGGTTGGTGACAATCCCGCTAATGCCCGCTCATATGTGGTTTCTGCCCCTCTCGGTACAAATGCCAATGCGAATGGCACGGGTGATATCAGTTTCCATGTCAGACCTGATCAGAAAGTCGATCTCTTTATTCTTGGAACAAACAATGGTATCGCTTCTTACACAATGGATTTTCCATTCTTTGTTAACGGCAGATTCAATGAAGGTTACGCTTTTATAGGCGGCAGCCAGAATCAGAATCAGGGCTTCGGTCCCAATATGGCTTTAAGGAGAGTTGGTTATGCTTACGACTCAAATTATGTTTATGTAGCAGTTCAGACCAAGTTGGACAAAACCAACTCAAACGGTATGGTGGTTCTGCTGAACTTCGACAATATCACCGGCATGCCTGCCGGTCAGGCATTGGGAGGTATCACCGGTGGAGGACACCTTTTCGGTGATCAGGCAAACCCGAACTGGAAAATGGGCTTCGAAGTTGACATGGCGTTCGTAATAAACGCCGGTGGAAACGACTCGATTGCATACCTTGATGCAGCAAAGTACTTTAACGGAGTAAAAACCGGCCAGTATATCGGCTCAGCCTACAACTCCGGAACGGGAGCTAACGGCCCTTCTGTCGCCGGTATCTTCGCTGAGAACGCAATCAGATTCGCTCTGGATTCTGCTTACGACAACAGAAGAGGATTCGAGATCCGTATTCCAAAATCAGAACTAAATAATATTGGATTCAGTGGAAACATCCAGATGGCTGCTTTTATTGTATCAAGTTCTGCTTATTTCTCTGATCTCTCTGTTCCCGGCAACATCACCGGCGGAAATGTTGGTTTCAATCCCGACTTTGGTACACTCGCCGGCGGACCATATTATACCGGATTCAGTCCACTTCCTGTTGAACTGGTTTCATTCAACGCAACCAGTACAGGAAATGGCATAATACTCGACTGGATGACAGCCTCCGAGTTGAATAACAGGGGATTCTCTGTTGAGAAGAGTCTCGATGGTCTTAATTTCAGCGAGATCGGATTTGTTGCCGGAAACGGCACTTCAGCATTGGTTAACAGGTACAGCTACACAGACCCGAATGCCGGTGCTGCAGTTGTTTACTACAGATTGAAACAGATCGATTTTGACGGAACCTACTCATACAGCAGTGTTGTTAAGGTGGAGACTTCATCTGTACCTTCAGTATTTGCTCTTGATCAGAACTATCCCAACCCGTTCAATCCTTCAACTACCATATCATTCACTGTTGCGAACGAAGGGTTGGCAAACCTGACTCTTTACTCGATAAATGGTGAAATGGTTGCCACTCTGTTCAATGAGAGTGCTAAACCAGGTCAGAGGTATAACCTCCAGTTCAATGCAAGTGATCTTCCTTCAGGCATCTATTTCTATAGATTGACACAGGGTAGTTCAGTTGTTACAAGAAAGTTGACTCTGCTCAAGTAAGATTGTTTTTTTCTCATCAAGGGCTGTCTGAAAAGGCAGCCCTTTTTTTGTATATAACTGTTCATAATTTATTAACCTGCCAATTGCAAATAAATGCTTAATTTTGTGATCAGATATTTATCAATTAAACGCGAGGTAAAAGTGAAGAAGAGATTCTTAACTCTCTTTGTAGTCCTTTTTGCTGCAGTCTCCACTCAGACATTTGCGCAGCTTGTCACTGAAAATTTTGATTATCCTGTTGGTGACTCTCTTTCTGCACATGGCGGCTGGGTCGGTCATAGTGGATTTGCCACAAACAATATTCTTATCGGTTCTCCGGGACTCGAGTTCCCGGGATATATCGTTACCGGTGGCAACGCTGCATTAGTTTATAACACCGGTCAGGATGTAAACAAAACATTCGATTCAGTTTCCACCGGGTCGGTTTATGCATCATTTCTTTTAAAGGTAACGGCTGCACCTGTTGCCGGATATTTCTTCCACTTCAGCAGAAACCCATTCAATACTTTCGACTTCAGAGGAAGAGTTTGGGCAAAGCCTGACGGCGCGAATTACAGAATTGGTGTCAGCTTCTCCGGTAATGCCGATACTGTATTTACAACAGGTTCTTACAATATCGACAGCACTTATCTTGTTGTGCTTAAATACAAAATTGAAGCAGCTGCCGATGATTCAGTTAGCCTCTATGTGTTCCGTCCGGGAGACGATATCTCGAATGAGCCTGCCGTTCCTCACGCAGGTCCAAAGAGCACGACAGGTGGAGACCTCTCACCCGGTTCGATTGCTTTAAGGCAGTATAACGCTGCGCAGCGCTACATTGTAGACAATATCCGTGTTGGCACATCATGGGTACTCAATGTTGTTCCTGTTGAACTCACTTCATTCAACGCGGTTGCAAACAACGGCCAGGTTGATCTGAGCTGGGCTACAGCTTCAGAAACCAACAACCGTGGGTTTGAAGTTGAAAGAAGCAGCGACAATGTTAACTTCACTTCAGTGGCTTTCATTGATGGCAAAGGTACGACTACCAACACTTCGAATTACTCATACACTGATAAAGTTAATGCTGCCGGTGCTCTCTACTACAGACTGAAACAGGTGGATTTTGACGGAACTTTCGCTTACTCGAACACAGTTGAAGTAAACAACAGTGTTGTTACAGATTTCAATTTGTTCCAGAACTATCCTAACCCGTTCAATCCTTCAACCTCGATCAGATTCAGCGTTGCTGAAACCGGACTTGCCACCCTTAAGGTTTTCAATGTAACCGGTGAAGTTGTAGCTGAACTCTTCAACAGTAATGTTGAAAAGGGTACAGTGCAGATCGTTAATTTTGATGCTTCAAATCTGACATCAGGCGTTTATTTCGCCCGTCTGACACAGGGCAACAATGTTAAGAACATCAAGCTGATCCTTAACAAGTAATTCCCCTTAAAACATTCGAAAAAGCGAATAACATATTGGTTATTCGCTTTTTTATTTTAAATTTAGCGTTGTAATTAATTTAACTTCAATGGAGGAAAAAGTGGCACTTTCACTTAACAAAGTAATGCTAATCGGACATCTTGGAAGGGATGCTGAGACCAGATTTTCAAATGATAACAGCATAGCAATAACTTCTTTCGCGATAGCTACCAGCCGGTCGAGCAAAGGAAAAGACGGCAACTGGGTGAATGAATCAACCTGGCACAACATAGTCGGCTTTAATCTTAACGACTGGGTTCGCGACGGATTAAAAAAGGGGACCAGAGTCTATGTTGAAGGGAGAATCCAGATACGTGACTACACCAAACAGGACAATACACCGGGGAGGGTGTTTGAAATAATCGCCGAGAGAATTCAGCTTGTTGATAAAAAGACTGATTCAGAGCCATCACCTTTTGAAGCTTATGGCGGCGGTAACTCCACCGGCAACCCACCTACCGAATCCGGGCCTGGCCAAACGCCTCCGGATGAGGATCTCCCGTTCTAAAAAGAGGATGGATATTTGTCAATTGAATTGATCCTGCTCTCCGGGCTTTTAGGCTGCTTTGTGCTTTCAGCTCTTTTCAGCGGATCGGAAGTGGCACTGTTCGGAACAGACAGAGCATTATTGAAGAGGGGATTCCACAAGAACCCCCTCTTGTTACGATATACCCTGTTTTTGATCGAGAATCCCAAGAGACTCCTTGTCACGATCCTCATAGGTAATAATCTTGTTAACACACTGGCATCCATACTAAGCGTTGCCATTAC
>RHKR01000247.1 GCA_008363265.1 Chlorobiota bacterium | reverse complement strand
CCGAGCGCATCGAGCGCGTGCAGCGCGCCGATTGCGACGTTATTGAAGATGCAAAAGCCCATCGGCGCCACCGGCTCAGCGTGATGTCCTTTCAAGAAGGTCACCCGAGTACATCATTAACATGATAATGAACCCGGATGAGATGACCAAAAAACACCCCGAAGCCAAGAAAATGCTTGCTGAGTACATGACCGCCATGCCTTTCCAGAATGTATCTCAGGAAGAGGCGATGGATATTCTGGAGTACTTCAGATCAGTTAATAAAACCAAGTAACATTAATCGGAAGGCAGTCAAATGAAAAAAAGAGTATTGTTTTTTGCAATCTCACTCCTGACAATCCCCGCGATATTCCTGACAGGATGCGGGAAAAGTTCATCAGCCCTCGATACCGGCGATGCCGCTCAGAAAGTGTATGTAAACCCGGGTGAGTATGATGAGTTCTACACCTTTATGTCAGGCGGTTTCAGCGGGCAGGTTTCGGTTTATGGTGTCCCCTCCGGAAGACTGTTCAAAGTTATCCCGGTATTCTCACAGAATCCTGAAACAGGCTACGGATACTCGGAAGAAACAAAAGCGATGCTGAACACATCACACGGGTTCATTCCGTGGGACGATGCTCATCACCCTTCCCTCTCACAGACTGAAGGGATGTCGAATGGGAAATGGCTGTTCATAAACGCGAACAATACTCCGAGGATCGCCAGAATCGATCTGAAGGACTTTGAGACCGCCGAAATAATCGAGATACCCAACTCCGCCGGTAACCACGGCTCCCCTTTCACCACAGAAAACTCTGAGTATGTGGTCGCCTCAACAAGATTCTCGGTACCGATCCCCAATGCCGATGTCGATATCAAATCGTACAAGGAAAATTTCAAAGGAACGATATCTTTTGTGAAAGTCAACCCTGAAAGCGGCAGGATGAACCTTGAATTCCAGATAATCGCCCCGGGACTGAACTACGACCTCGCCCGCGCGGGTAAGGGCCCCTCACATGGATGGGCTTTCTTCACCAGTTACAACTCGGAACAGGCCAATACCCTCCTCGAGATCAACGCTTCGAAAAATGACAAAGATTTCATTGCAGCGATCAACTGGAAAAAAGCAGAGGAATATCTGAAAGCCGGCAAAGCCAAGGATATGCCCGCAGACTACTATCACAACTACGTTGACGAGGGAACACGGGTTGCAAAGTCGGAAAATCTGAAAACGGTTAAGGTTCTCGACCCTAAAGACTGTCCGGGAATGATCTACTTCCTTCCGACCCCGAAATCACCCCATGGTGTGGATATCGACCCTTCGGGAGAATATATCGTGGCAGGCGGCAAACTTGCAACAGTTATCCCAGTTCACTCATTCTCAAAGATGCTCAAGGCGATCGAAGAGAAAAAATTTGACGGTGATGTGCAGGGTATACCGGTTCTCAAGTACTCCGAGATAAACGCTGGTGAAGTGAAGAATCCGGGTCTGGGCCCCTTGCACACGGAGTTCGATGACAAAGGTTATGCCTACACATCCGCCTTCATTTCCTCTGAAGTTGTTAAATGGAAGCTTGGCACCTGGGAAGTGGTTGACAGGATACCTGTTTACTACTCGATCGGTCACCTCCTCGTTATGGGCGGAGACACCAGAAAACCCGCGGGAAAATACCTGATCGCCCTGAACAAGATCACAAAAGACAGATATCTCCCGACCGGGCCGATGCTTACGCAATCAGCGCAACTCATCGACATTTCCGGCGATAAAATGAAACTTCTGCTCGATTTCCCCACCATCGGTGAACCGCACTATGCCCAGGGTATCGAGGCTTCAATACTCACAAAAGACTTCATGAAGATCTACGAGAACTCGAAGAACGGTAACCCCTACGCCACCAAAGGTGAGAAAGATGCCAAGGTGGTCAGGGAAGGAAACACCGTCCGCGTTTACATGACAGCCGCCAGAAGCCATTTCGCGCCTGACAACATCGAGGGGATAAAAGTGGGGGACAAGGTTTATTTCCACCTCACAAACCTCGAACAGGACTGGGATGTGCCACACGGTTTTGCAATCAAAGGGATGACCAATTCCGAGATACTGATAATGCCGGGAGAGACCAGAACCATACTCTGGGAGCCCAAACAACCGGGTATCTACCCGTTCTACTGCTCTGACTTCTGTTCAGCACTCCATCAGGAGATGCAGGGCTATGCCAGAGTGTCACCTGCCGGTTCGAATGTTCAGCTTTCGTACGGTACAGGTAAATAAATTTTCCGGGGGGCGTGCCATCACGCCCCCTGATCAAAAACGGACAAAATAAAATGACCAAACGATCCAAATATCTTGTTGCCCTTGCTTCGATCCTCCTTCTCGGAACCTTCATTTCACCGATCTGGAAGATCGACATTGAAGCCCCCCAGTATCCCGAAGGGATGGGCCTCTACATCTGGATAAACAAGATAACCGGTGAGGGCCCCAACGATCTTAACACCCTCAACGGGTTGAACCACTATATCGGGATGAGGATCATTGATGAAAACTCGATCCCTGAACTTACATACATGCCCATGATCATCATTTTCATGGCATTTGCCGGACTTCTTATCGCATGGAAAGGGAATAAAAACGCTGTGCTCATATTCATAATTGTTATGATCCTGCTGGGAATTGCAGGTATTTACGATTTCTACATATGGGAATACGACTACGGTCACAACCTTGATCCCAACGCTCCAATAAAAGTGCCGGGGATGAGCTACCAGCCCCCTCTGCTCGGAAGCAAACAGCTTCTGAACATCAACGCCACATCACTTCCCTGGATAGGAAGTCTGTTCATCGGAGTGAGCATGCTGATCATGGCGGTAACTTATTTTTTCGAATTAAAAGCTGCAAGGAGCACGAAATGATCATCCGCTCAATTCTCCTGATATCTATCTTTATGGTGTTCGCGGGATGCGCGGGACAGGATCCCCAGCCGATAGAATACGGGAAAGACAACTGTACTTTCTGTCAGATGCTGATCACCGACCACGAGTTCGGCAGTGAACTCATCACCCAGAAGGGTAAGGTTTTCAAGTTCGATTCGATCGAATGCCTGGTTGCTTACTCGCAAATGCCCGGCAACTATGACCCGAAAACATCAGCAGTTTTCGTAACCTCGATGCTCGAACCTGATGTGCTCTTCGATGCCAGAAGTGCCATGTTTGTGGTGAGCAAAGAGATCGACTCCCCCATGGGAGCGAACCTCGCTGCCTTCAGATCCCACGCTGACGCGACCAAAGCCGTCAAGGATTCGGCCGCTGTTCACTACAGCTGGGAAAAACTGTTAAGTACAAAGCTCGACTGAAATGAAAAGATCACTCCCCCTTTTGCTTCTGCTGTTAAGCATAATCACCGGAAGCCTCTCTGCCGGGCAGATAATAGTATCTCCCAATGGGAAATACAGAACGCTTGCCTCTGCCGTAAGCGCGGCAACCCCGGGATCAACGATCATTGTGAAGCCGGGGAAATACCCCACCCGTGACCTCGTGATAGAGAAATCCCTCACGATCATTGGTGAGAACCTCCCCGAGCTTAGCGCGGGAGCAAAAGGGTCGGTGATCATCATCAGAGCCTCAGGAGTGAAGATCAGCGGACTCAGAATTATCAACTCCGAATTCAGCTACAAGTTCGAGAACGCGGGGATCAGAATTGAAAATGTGAACGATTGTTCAATAGAGAAAAATCACTTTTACAACAACTTCTTTGGGATATATCTCCAAAAGACCGACAGGATCACGATCACCGCGAACACGATCCACTCTTTCGCGAAGACCGAGACCAACTCAGGCAACGGCATCCACCTCTGGTACTGCATGAACACCACCATCAGAGGGAACACCATTTCGGGACACCGTGACGGCATCTACCTTGAGTTCAGCAAGCACAATCTGATGACTGGAAATGCCGCCAAGAGAAACCTCAGATACGGCCTGCACTTCATGTTCTCCGATAGCAGCCGCTACACCGGGAACAAATTTTTCGAGAACGGTGCGGGAGTCGCGGTAATGTATTCCTCATTCATCGATATGGAGGAGAACCTCTTCCTGAACAACAAGGGTCCCGCCTCTTACGGACTGCTGCTTAAGGACATTAACCGCTCAATTATCACCGGAAACAGGTTCACGGGAAACACCAAAGGGATATTCATGGAGGCATCCGGGAAGTGCCGCATCAGCCGGAACCTCTTCGAAAACAACGGCTGGGCGCTCGACCTGATGGCAAACTCGATGGAAAATATATTCGAAAAGAACACCTTTACCGGCAATAATTTCGACATTGCCACCAATTCGAAACAGAATTTCAACACATTTGAACGTAATTTCTGGGATAACTACGGCGGATACGACCTCAATAAGGACGGCTTCGGCGATGTCCCCTACCACCCCGTTTCACTTTTCTCAGTGATAATCACTGAGTACAAACCGGCACTCATTCTTATGCGCGGACTTTTTACCCGCATGCTCGACATTGCCGAAAGAGTGTTCCCATCACTGACACCAAAACAACTAATTGACGCTAAACCCGCAATGCGGAGGATCGTATGATCAAAATAGCAGGACTTGCAAAAAATTACAAAAAACTTAGAGCCCTCGACAGTGTGAGCGTTGAGCTTCGGGAGGGTGCCGTTACCGCGATCGTTGGACCGAATGGATCGGGAAAAACCACCCTGCTTAAATCGATCCTCGGGCTCGTGATCCCCGACTCAGGAGCGATCGATCTGAACGGAACGAGCATTTTCAACAACAACGAGTTCAAAAGACTTACAGGTTACCTTCCTCAGTATCA
>RHKR01000246.1:2897-8666 GCA_008363265.1 Chlorobiota bacterium | reverse complement strand
CGTAGAGATCGAGGGCGAGCACATTGAGGTCCGGATATGCCTCGGCATATTTTTCCGCTTCATTTTTGATGTGGTCGTTAAGTCCCCACCACTCATGGAAAACGAAAAGCCATTTGTTCGACTTCTTGTTTGCTCTTACGAAGTAGGCGTCGGATTTTGTCCTGTCAGAAAGAGTAAGGGTGATCATGGCACCGCGTCCGTTCACCACTTCCACGGGCATTGGGGCTGCGTGAGCCGCAACAAAGTTCGGATCGTTTGAATTGGAGGCGAACATCGCGAGTGCGTCTCCGGAAGGTGTTGCAGAGTGTCCTGCTTTGGTGTCCTTGTCTGTCGAGCAGCACGATTCCTGCGCGTAAATACTGCCGGTGGCAAGCAAAAAAGCAAGAATAACGAAGATTTTCTTCATGAGGTTGTTCCTGTGATTGTGTTATTAAATTCCGTCATTAAACCGGATAGGAATTCCGGTACCCGCTATATAGAGAAAAACTTTGTAATTGCTTAAAAAGTTCGTGAAGGGTATATTTCAATTCGATTTTTCAGAATACACAAGGAATTGACGGCGAGTTAATTATACCATCTTTAAACAATCCGGTTGTCAGCCGTTATGTTTCCTTACAGAAATTTACTTTTCCTTATACTGATCGTCCTGCCGCTGCAGGCTCAGACAACACTCTCAGGGAGGGTTGTCACTCCCACGGGCGAACCGCTTGCCGGTTGCGCTGTCTTCATACAAAAAACCCCGCATGGTCTGATCACCTCCACCGATGGCAAATTCAGTTTTGAACTCCCACCAGGTACGCATACCCTACGCGTAAGACACATCGCCTTCAGGGATACAGCGATCGACGTGGCGACACTTCCCGGGAAACAGGACACGATCAGGATAATCCTGCACCCCTCCGCATTCCAGGAGGAAGAATTTGTGGTTTCTGGGAACAGAAGGCCGATTTCGAGAGGCAGATGCGTGAGGCCAAAGCCGAGCTCGAGCGCGTGAAGATGAACAACGAGATGACCTCGGGTTACAATGTTCGCGGCGGAAGCTTCGATGAGAATCTGATATATCTGAACGGATTTGAAATATACAGACCATTTCTCCTTAGGCAGGGGATCGAGGAGAACCAGTCGCTTGTGAATCAGGACCTTGTGAATAGTCTCGACTTCTACGGCGGCGCTTTCCCCGCGGTATTCGGCGACAAGATGGCATCCGCACTCAGGATCAGCTACGGCAGGAACGGCGCTCACGGATTCGGTGGAGTTGTAAGGGCCAACCTTCTTTCCGCAGCCACCGCTCTCCAGTATTCAAGTGCTTGGCTTTCGGCAAGTCTCGCAGGCAGGTGGAGTTACCCGAAGATCTTCTCGGCTCAGCAGCATACGACCGGCGACTACCGCCCCGACTTTAAAGACGTGCAGCTCGATGTGAACTGGCTGCCGGGACGGAACCTCTCCTCACGCTTTTTCTTTCTGAGAGCCAACAATAAATACGATCTTACCCCCTCCAACTGGACCGGCCACTTCCGGCTCGATGGAGTGATCCAGGGAATAGCTGCTGACTATTCAGGCTCATCAAACTATTCATACAACACCACCCTCGCGGGCGGAAATGTGAAATATAAACTGCTTAACGATCTCCTCGCGGGGATAAGCATCTCCTGGTTCAACATCGCCGAATCCGAAACCCGTGACCTTTATTCAGATATTTACCTGATCCCCGATGCCTACTACCCCGAGTACCGCGATTACCTGAAAACCGCCACAGAAAAGGGGGAGAACATCCTCGATCTCTCCGTGGTAAGCATTAATCCCGAATTGATATGGCTGGCTGACATTCACACCATCAAAGCCGGAGCCGAGATCAAGATCGCGACGCTGAAGAACTCGGTTTTTGAGGAAAAACGTGAGGTTGGAGTTAACTCGATCCCTGCCGCCCCGGAGATAACACTTTATTCACGTGCTCAGGACCTTAACAGCTGGTCGGTCTTCATCGATGATGAAATCGCCTTTAATGAACGTTTTGAAGTGAATGCCGGGTTAAGACTGACCTCGACAGGATACAACGGTGAGACATTCTGGTCGCCGAGGGGTTCGCTGGAGTACAGGGTAACGGAGAAGTTCAGTGTTAACCTCCGTGCAGGGGTTTACAACCAGCCACCATTCTTTTACGAGTTAAGGGATCTCACTCCCGGTGAAGCTGCTTCGCTGAAATCGCAGAAGTCCGTCCACTATATCGCGGCACTTCACTACGTCTTTAAGAAGGGACTGGAGATGCGTGCCGAGTTTTACTACAAACAGCTCGACGATCTGATCCCTGTTGATTTCGACGGGATGCGGATCTCCTACGGCAAAACCAATTCATTTGAGGGTTACGCGCAGGGGTTCGATCTGATGCTTCGCGGCGAAATTCAGGAGGGACTTAACAGTTGGTTCGTCTATGGCTACCTCGACAGCGGCGAACGCCTCAAGGGAAGCAACGCCGGATATGAACGCAGGCTGCTCGACCAGACCCACAACCTCCAGATCTTCCTTCAGGATAAAATAAAGAAGCACCCCAACTGGCAGTCGCACCTGAGATTTGCTGTTTCAACAGGCACACTCTTTCATCCCCGCCGGGTTGAAGTGGGGCCTGACGGCAAGAACTATCTGGTGGTGGATTACGGTAAAAGGTGGGAGTTGCCAATATATATGCGGGCAGATATGGGACTTTCCGCCAAATTTGAGATCGCGGATAAAAAATTTCTCACAGTTGTTGCAGAAGTGTTAAATGTATTTAACAACTACAACATAGCGGGTTATTCCTGGTATCAGGTGATACCCGGGGTGCGTTCGCCGCTTCGCGTTCCCCAGATATTTACCGAAAGATTTTTTAATTTTGGGATGGAATTTTCGTTTTAACCGGTAATGACCATGACATCCGACAATAAAACCGTTGAGCTAACCCAGCTCTACATGGAAGACGCCGAGGATCTGGCGATTCTTGCCGACAACCCCAAAGTCGCGCAATTTCTTCGTGACTCATTCCCACAGCCTTACACTATTGATCACGCGAAGGATTTTATAAAACTTATGATCGAGGGTAATGTTCAATCGGTTTTTGCCATCAGGTACGCGGGGGAGATCGCCGGTATCGGTGGTGTCCACCTTCTGGGTGATGTCGAAAGAAAAACCTGCGAGATGGGTTTCTGGCTGGGTGAAAAATTCTGGGGGAAAGGGATCGCTTCCGAAGTGTGCCGTCAGCTGATCGGTTTTGCTTTCACTTACTATGACATCGTCAGGATCCAGGCTGAAGTGGCGTCACCGAACAAGGCTTCATCCCGCGTTCTCAGGAAGAACGGTTTCCGGAAAGAAGCCTGCCTGCGAAAAGCCTTCCACAAAGACGGGCATGATTATGACCTGCTGATCTATGGGCTGCTCAGGGATGAAGTGTGATCCGCCTGCGGCGAATTGGGGTATGGGACATGGGGTATGGGATTTGGTCCGCCTGCGGCGGATTGGAGTGGAGATGCCTCGCTACTCACCACTCACCACTCGCCACTCACTACTCACCACTGAATCAAACTTCCGCCTGCAGTTTCTCCGCGCGGTCAGCGATCTTGAGCTGTTCGATCAGATCGTAAAGGTTGCCGTTTATTACATCGCTCAGGTTGTAGAGGGTGAGTCCGATCCTGTGGTCGGTAACCCTGTTTTGGGGGAAGTTGTATGTTCTGATCTTGTCGCTTCTGTCGCCGCTCTTAACCATAAGTTTGCGCTGAGCAGCTATTTCCGAGTTCTGCTCGCTCATTTTAAGGTCGTAGAGTCTTGCCTTCAATACTTTCAGGGCTTTTTCGCGGTTCTTCAATTGGGAGCGCTCATCCTGACACTGAACAACGATACCGGTTGGAAGGTGAGTCATTCTGATCGCGGTCTCAACCTTGTTCACGTTCTGACCGCCTGCGCCGCCTGAACGGTAAACATCTATCTTCACATCATTCATGTTTATATCAACAGCAACATCCTCAACTTCGGGAAGCACAGCCACTGATGCGGCCGATGTGTGAACCCTTCCCTGTGCTTCGGTCGCAGGAACGCGCTGCACGCGGTGAACGCCGCTCTCCCACTTCAATTCGCCATAAACGCCTGTACCGGCGATAGAAAGAACAGCTTCCTTTACACCGCCGAGACCGCCTGCCTCACTGAAGTCGATGTACTCGGTTTTCCACCCTTTAAGCTCGGCGTAGCGCATGTACATTCTCAGGAGGTCGCCCGCAAAGAGGCCGGCTTCGTCGCCGCCCGTGCCGGCACGGATCTCGATGATGATCGACTTATCATCGTTGGGGTCTTTAGGGAGAAGGAGAACTTTTATCTCTTCTTCAAGAATGTCTTTCTGCTCTTTGAGACCATCGAGCTCCATTTCAGCGATCTCAACCAGTTCCCTGTCGGTCGAGTTCTGCATAATGTCGCGCGACTCCTCAAGATCGGAAACGACGCGTGAATATTTTTCGAAAACCTCCATTATCGGGAGGAGTTCGCTTCTTTCCTTGCTGAGCGATATAAGTTTTTCGGTATCAGCGAGGTTTGCTTCATCAGCAAGCTGCTCGTTTATACGGTCGAATTTTTCTTTTATTTTGGTGAGCTTTTCAAAAAAGTTCATGTAATCCTTAAAATTTGGAATCACAAATATAAGCAATTTCAGGGGAAGGAGAGGGGAAGCGCGGTTTCACTTCGCCAGTTTAAGTATCCGGATCGCGCCGGTAAGTACGAGATAGAAAACAACGGTGCCAACAACCAGATCGGGGTAGCGTGTACCGGTGAACCATACGAGCAAACCCGCGAGTATCACCCCCGCATTCGCTATTACATCGTTCGAGGTGAATATTTTACTGGCTTCGATATGGGCTTCACGGTCATTCGATCTGTTCAGGATCAGAAGTGACGCAGTGTTTCCGAGAAGCGCAAGAAATGAGATGGTGATCATCTGGATGAATTCAGGGGTCTCCGATGGAAGAATGAATCTTCTTACAACCTCCGCGAAACCAAGAACAGCGAGGGCGAGCTGGAAGATGCCTGCAAGTTTTGCCACGCTCTTCTTTCTTGAGAGGTGTGAACCGACCGCCCATAGAGCGAGTCCGTAAACGATCGCGTCAGCCAGCATGTCGAGCGAATCAGCCACAAGACCCATCGAACGGGAGATCACGCCTGTCACCATTTCAAGGAGGAAGAAGAAGAAATTGATCGCCAGAACGGAGAAGAGCAACTTCCTCTGGTGGTCATCACCTGATGAGATGGTGGCTGCTTCATCATGGTCAACCTCAACGCTCTCAACAAGTGAAGAATCAAATCCGAGAGAAGCGATCGCCCCGTTGAGTGGAGCGGTATCGCCGGTGTGAGTGATCTTCAGTGTTCTGCCCGGAATGTCGAAGTCCATATTACTGATGGAGGAAAAAGGAGCAAGTTTCATCCGGATCATTTGCTCCTCAGATGGGCAGTCCATTTTCTTTATGATCCAGGTTGTAGTTCTTGGCATTAGTGAATTTATTTTGTAATATTTTTAAATTTATCAGTAAATATAGTAAAGTTAAATCAGTCATTTATTTAGAATTTTTTTACTACAGAACCATGACAACAACCGATCAGTTAGGTTTCATGTTCGGCACAAGCCCCACCCCTGTCTGTGTCGCCATCCACCAGAAGTACATCTACGCCAATAAATCTTTTTTAGACCTCACAGGCTATGAACTCGCGGAACTAACCGGCCAGCCGATCACCCTCGTAACCACCGGAGACAATGCTGATATT
>RHKR01000246.1:0-2866 GCA_008363265.1 Chlorobiota bacterium | reverse complement strand
GAGGGAAAAGGGAGACAGTGTCACGGGATTCTATGATATTCCCGTAAAAAGGAAGGATGGATCCGTCATCATGACCTCAGTGATGACTTCTCTTATATCTATGGAAGAAGGCATTGGAACATTGCTGATGGCATCGCAAATATCCGAAAGTGAGCGCCATCTCGACCCCATGGATGAGCGTTTCCTGACGATATTCGCGCTCCATGAGGATGACAACGACTGCTCGATCATTCTGAACCGCGATTACTCAATGCTCTACATGAACAACCGGGTGAAAGAGATCATAGCGAAAATTTACAACAAGGAAGCGCGGATAGGTGACTGTATCCTCGACTATTCTGCTCTTAACTCACAGGATGGCTTTCTCGAGAACTGTGACAAGGCTTTCAGGGGAGAGACGGTTATTAAAGAACTTCCTCTTACTTATAAAAATGGATCGACCTTCTGGTGGCGGGTGAAATATGTACCGATCCCCCGGAAAGACGGCAGGATCGACAACATCCTCTTTAAGTCGATAGACATCACTGATATTATCGGTACCAAGGAGCAGCTTCAGTGGCAAAATGAGAGGCTGAACTCCCTTTTCACTTTGATGGAAATGGAGGCGGATGAGAGAGAAGTTGTGAACTTCGCAATAGAGGAGGTGGTAAGGTTAACCAAGAGCGAGGTGGCATACCTTCATTTTGTAGAAACACAGGAAGATAAATCGGTCGATCTGCAACTTTTCACCTGGTCAAAATCAGTAGCGGGGAAATGCATGATCCCTAATGAAACCAAATATCCGGTGGTATCTGCAGGTGTATGGGTTGATTGCATCAGAACCGGTGCGCCTGCACTCCATAACGACTACCAGCACTATGAAACGAGGAAGGGGTACCCCGAGGGGCATTTCCCGGTCTCACGGCACCTGAGCGTCCCCGTTTTCGAGGATGGTCAGCCCAAGATGATCTTTGGTGTCGGCAATAAACCGACAGAATACACCCCCTCAGACGTAAGGGATATGCAGATCTACGCGAATGAGCTTTGGAAAATAATCACCAAAAGAAGAACGATAAACGAACTGAAAGAGGCAAAAGCCCTGGCAGAGAAGAATTCCCGTCTTAAATCGGAATTCCTCTCCCAAATGTCGCATGAGATCCGATCCCCGATCAATGTTCTGCTTGGATCGGTTGAAGTATTGAAGGACTTCGCGAATGAGGAGATGCTGAATGATGCCGCCTTCGCCTTTGAAGCGATCGAGAATGCCGGGATGAGGATAGTTAGAACGATCAATATGATCCTGAGCATGTCAGAGATTCAGTCAGAGAATTATCATCCGAAACTGAAGGAAATAGACCTGAAACCGGTGCTTCTGAAACTGGAGAGCGAGTATGCAATGCTTGCCGGCAGGAAGGGTCTTGAGTTCAAACTTCAGGTAAATTGCAGTTATACGAAGGTTATGGCCGATGAATACAGTCTGATCCAGATACTCGGTAACCTCTTGGACAACGCTATAAAATATACGGGTAGTGGCGGGGTAACGATCACAGTTGACGAGCAGGAAAGCAACATTCTGGTTAGTGTCGCTGATACCGGCCAAGGGATCGAAGATTCACACAAAGATATTGTGTTCGCCCCATTCAGGCAGGAACAGCAGAGATACGGAAGGAACTTCGAAGGGAACGGCCTCGGTCTGGCTTTAGTGAAGAACTACTGCGACCGGAACAATATTCAGATATCTTTCACATCCGAAAAGGGTGCGGGAAGCACATTTTTACTCACCTTCCCGAAGGTCCGCGTTACTGCCCCCGATCGATAAAAGGGCAGTGTCTGCAGCCGCTGTTGCAGCAGTGCCCCCTCCTGAGGTGGTAGAAAGCAGTGAAGACAGAATAACCGGTCGCCGGGTCGCGGTAAGTATCCCTTTTTGCCATGCATGCCTCCCTGTGGAGATCGATTATCCGGCGGTAGTCGTGCCTTTCAGGGCTCAGCCTTGATGGGTGCGGATCAGGGATTCCGTTGAAACCGCTCAAATCAATTCACCCTTGCGAGGAAATCTTTCAGAATGGTGTTGCATGCCCCGGGTTCCTCGAAGGGGGCAGCATGTCCTGCACCGGGGATTATATGAAGTTCACCGTTCCTTACATTTTTCATCATTGCAGTCATCTCCGCGGGAGGGGTAAGGGCATCATGCTCTCCGCATATCGCCAGAACGGGGAGATCTGTCGACTCGAGGAATGAAGTTGTGTCTGTCCTGCCCATCATTGCCAGCAGAGCACCAATCGCGCCCTCCGGCTTGATCGAAGAGCCTCTGTCGATGAACCCCTGGAATATTTCCGGTTCATTCTGTTTGAATTTTTCACTAAAGACCGAATCCATAAGCGCGGTCGCGTACATTCTGAGTCCTCCGGCCTTGATCACCCTGACGCCCGCGGCGCGTTTAACTTTTGCCTCGTTGGTGTCCCCGGTTGCACGTGTATCGAACAGAACGACGGCACTGAACATTTCAGGGTGCCTTTCAGCTGTTCTGAGTGTGGCGTAACCACCCATCGAGAGACCCGCGATCACCGGTTTATCGAGTTTCAGTTCTCTGATCAGTTCAAGAATGTCATCAGCATAACTTTCCAATGTGATCATGCCGTCACAGTTGATTGATTCACCGAAGCCGCGGAGGTCGGGGACGATCAACGTGTGGTCATCCTGAAGCGCGGGCACCTGCCTGTCCCACAATGATGAGTCGAAAATAAAACCGTGGATCAGCACTATTGGTTTGCCGCCTGAGCCGAAAACCTTGTAAGCTATGCCTGATGATGAGTAGCGGGTCATGTTGTTGCCGTTTTTTTTTGAAAAATCTATCGTCAAAATTAACCGATCTTGACTATTTTAGATA
>RHKR01000245.1 GCA_008363265.1 Chlorobiota bacterium | reverse complement strand
GGCCATCTCAGTGAAGAATTTATCCAGAAACTCATATGTTGTCTCCTTTGTAGGGTCCATAACCGGCCCGAATATCCCCCAGTTCCGCTCGATCTTGTAGGGTCCGGGCTGGCTGGCGAGCTCAGGGTGACCGACGAACCACGCTGTAGCATGCCCCGGGACATCAAACTCAGGATAAACCCTGATCCCCCTGTCAGCCGCATATTTGATGATTTCTTTTATCTGCTCCTGTGAATAATAGTCGCCGTCAGAGCCCATCTCATGCAGTTTCGGGAAAACCTTGCTCTCGATCCTGAATCCCTGATCTTCCGAGAGGTGGAAGTGGAGCACATTCATCTTCATGGCAGCCATGCCGTCGATGTTTCTCAGTACCATGTCCATCGGCATCCAATGCCGGCAGGCATCGATCATAAGTCCGCGCCATTTGTAGAAAGGTTTGTCATCTATCTTAACCTCCGGGAGGTAGTATCCTTCCGTGTCTTTTTCGATAAGCTGAAGAAGGGTCTCGAGTCCACGCATCGCGCCGATATCTGTAACCGCGTTAAGCTTTACTCCCGAAGAATTGACTTCAAGAGTGTAACTTTCATCCTCTCCGAGTTTCACTTCACCTTCCCTTTTGATTTTTATTGTCAGCCCGGGATTTTTCAATGTGTCAGAGTTTGAAATGTTATCCTGAAGGATGAACAGCCCGGTCCTTCCTGAGAGCCGCCTCAGAACCCGCGTGGCATAGGCGTTCAGTCTTTTGGTGGTAGCACCTTCAACCTTGAAGATGAATCCGGTTGTCAGGCGGTAATTTCCTGAACCGAACTCGATGTTCCCGGGTACGGGCATCAGGTTGTGAACCCGCGTGCCTTTCTCTGCTTTGTTCTGTGCCATTGCTGTGCCTCCTGCAAATAAAACCAGTGACAGGATCATCAATGACCCCGCGATGAATTTGGTCTTCATCTCTCCTCGCTTTCTGTATCCAGATTTTTAAACCATATTTTGTACAAAAGAAAACTTAATATCGCCAAAAGAACTGAAGCATAGAGCAGCATTTCATTCTCTCTAAGTACCACCAGCATCGCAGTCGCGAAAAGGAGCAGCTGCCACGGCACGGCAATCAAAGCTGAAATTATATCGCGCCTGTTCTCTTTCTTAATGGCATTTCTGTCTTCATCTTTTAGTGATGCTGTTACCGGCCCCCAAAAACCGAATGGCCTCGTGCGGAGAAAAAATTTCTCCAGCGTTTCACGTTCAGTGGGCTCGGTCAGAAGTGTTGCCACAACAGTTCCGGCGAATGACAGCAAACTCACCGCCAGAAAAGAAACATATTCCGGGACATTGGGGAACATCAGTCCCTGAACTATCGCGACGGTCATGCCGACAAAAACTCCGGCCGTGAAACCGTATCCGTTAAGCCTCCACCAGTACCACCTTATGATGAGTGGCACGATCAGACCTGCACCCATCGACATCGTCAGCCAGCCCCATATCTGATTGATGCTGGTTATGAAAAGCGTAAGGAGCAGCCCTCCCACAACGACCATTATTGAAGCCAGACGGCTTTGGTTGATCAGAGTTTTTTCGGATGCATCTTTGTTGATAAAACTACGGTAAATGTCGTTTACCCAGTAGGAAGCCCCGGCGTTAACGATAGAAACGAAAGTTGACATCGCCGCCGACATTAATCCCGCGATCAGCAAACCTTTGAATCCCACCGGGATAAGTTTATCGATAACAGTCGGCAACGCAAGCTCGGGATCCTGAACGATATTGCCTGTTGAATTTCCGTAAACGATTGCCATAATGGCAATGGCTGCCGTGAAAGGCCACCTGAAAGTGAGCAACACGGTCCAGAAAAGTGACAAAAGCCCCGCGTCACGGTCGCTTCTTGCAGCGTAGTATCGCTGTATCATGTATCCGCCTGTGCCGCCGCTTCCTTCAATTACTGTCTTTGCCAGATAGAAAAGGATTGAAACACCGAAAAGGTTGTAAATGGCGTACTTTGATTCCGAAGGGAAATCGAGGTTCCACTGAGGGATTATGTTGGTCCATGCATCACGTGTAACGGTTTGTGGAATGAATCCACCATCGATAGCAGGGGTTGAGATAACAAAAGTCTCTGGAAGAAAATATTGTGTCATGGCAATATATATCACGACAAAAATGGAAATGAGGATCAATACCCCCTGAACCACATCGGTCCAGACAACCCCGTACAACCCACTCGCGGCAGTGTAAACAAGGGAGATAGCAACCATGATCACCGAGGCAACGAAGTCGGGTTTCATGCCCAATATCTCCGGCAGTTGCAGGAACTCACCGATGAATTTCCCGGAGCCCACTGCAAAATAACCGGTTATTGCAACCGTGCTCATCAGAATGGCTATTGCGCAGACAAGCCGTGCGAGTTTCCCCTGCCGGCTGTCGCCGAACCTGAAAACCATCCACTCCGCAAGGGTCATTACATGTGCCCTCCGGTTCCACTTCCCCATGAAGACCATCATAAAGGCCATAATAAGTACAATTCCACCCCTGATCTCAATGAAGTAACCCTGCGCGCCGAGGGCGTAGATGAGCGCGACATTTATCATCGTGCCGCTCACGTCGATGTTCGAAGCCATCCCGGATGCGCCAAGGGCCCACCACTTCAGACTCCTGTCACCGAGAAAAAAAGAGTCAATACTTTTTGATGCCCGTCGCTCGAACCACATCCCGATGACAAGAATGCCAAGAAGATATGCGGCAACTATAATGTAGTCTACAATAGCCATGAAATTTGATCACTCAATTATTTGGTCAACTTTAATTTCTCCACGGAGGGCATTTGTCAGAATAACTTCTTCAGCTTCTACCACCTCCTGCTTTGTGATCATCTTTTCAACCACCCTTCGCCCCTGCATAAAAAGCTTCCTCCCGATCCCGGTGAGCAAACCACACTTGACAGGTGGTGTGAGCCAGAGATTGCCTGATTTTACGAAAATATTCGTTATGCCACCCTCTGTGATCTCGTCTGATTGATTCTGATAGATCATGTCGAAAAGCCCCCTCTCACATGCGATCTTTCTCTCCGCATCGTATATGTCCCTCCGCGTGGTCTTGTTGTAGAGGAAACTGTCGCCGCTGTCGGTCCGGGTTTCTGAGAAACCCACAACAATTCTTTCAGGAAGAGGAGCGAGTTCTTCCACAAAATGCTCCATATCACCGTACTTGCCGAGCAACAGTTTCAATCTGTACTGTTTTGCAGGATCGAGGTCGCCGCATCCTTTCATCACTTCCTCCACCATCAGACCCCGGTCAAAATAGAAGTGCAACTCCTTCGCGCTGTTGCTCATACGTTCCAGATGATGATCAAACAATGGTATTTGTTTGTTAACCACAAGCAGGGTTTCAAAAATTTTGAAGTGCCGCACGGGTCCGGTGAAAAATTCTCCTTTCAGCAGGCACTCTTCATACTCCGATTCAGGTATCGAGTCCCATACTATCCCGCTGCCGAGCCCGGCGGTCCCCATTTTGCTTTCGGGATCAAGTACAAGTGTTCTTATTGCCACATTCAAAACAGCTTTACGGGCAGTCAAAAGTCCTATGGTACCGGTGTACAATCCCCGGTCCCTCTTCTCAATGTCTCTGATTATCTGCATCGAACTTATCTTTGGGGCGCCGGTTATCGATCCGCAAGGATAGAGAGCTTTCATTAATTCAATGATATTCATCTCAGGGTCGATCACACCTGAAATATGGGAAACCATCTGAATAACTGATTCATACCTTTCGATACTGAAGAGATTCACCCTCTTGACCGGCTCAATGCATATCCGGTGGAGATCATTCCGGAGGAGGTCGGCGATCATGAGGTTCTCAGCAAGCTGTTTACTGTCGTGAGCCAGAGCGATCTTGCGGTGCATCCTCTCGTTATAGAGGGGCATCCGTTTCTGGGTACCCTTCATCGGCTTCACTTTTATCTTCTCCTCTTTCTGCTCGAAAAAAAGTTCAGGAGAGAAGGTAAGCACCATCTTGCCACCGGTATTAATAAACGCTGAGTAATCGGTGGTTTGATTGAAAAGAATTGATGTGAATATCTTTGACGGGGGGTGCTTGTAAGAAAAAGTGCCGAGCATAGTGTGGTTGATCTGGTATGTATCCCCCGCCTCTATCCTCTTTTTTATCAGGCCGATATTGCTGACGTACTCTTCCCTCGTCTGGTCAAATTTTATTGAGGATATCATCCGGTCATTGAGGGCCTCATATCCTGCAGGCATTCCGCGCATATCCACGGTCGAAGTAACCCTGTCGAAAACAAGCGCGGTTCCAAGTTCTTTCCCGGCCATTTCATTACGGATATCAGCAAATTTTTCGGAGAACAGGTACCCCGCCTCATATTCAAGAAGCAGAACAACGAACTGCCGGGGATTTCTTCTGAATTGCAGCTCCTTATAAAAATCCGGAAAATTCGAAGTGTCGAGGATAAGTTTCTCCCGCGCGCCGAGGAAGAGAAGTGAAGGCTTCTTCGTTCTTTGAGGTGGATTCAAAAAAAACGCGCTGTCCGGAGTCTTCTCTACTTTTTTAAGAATTTCGAGTAGCGAAGTGTGATCCCTGTGGCTTTCCGGACGTTTCATCACGCTCCGTTACCGGAGGAAAACTTCGCGAGCTCTTTCCCCGCAAGTCTGAAGACCGTCCACTCATCCATGGCCACCGCGCCGAGCGACTTATAGAAATCGATCGCGGGCTTGTTCCAGTCGAGCACCACCCACTCGAACCGTTCACATCCTTCGGAATGCGCCTTCTGAGCCAGGTAGATCAGCATCTGCTTTCCGATTCCCTTCCCTCTCTGTTCAGGTAGAACGAAAAGGTCTTCAAGGTACATCCCCCTCTTAC
>RHKR01000244.1 GCA_008363265.1 Chlorobiota bacterium | reverse complement strand
GGGCTTCATGTGATCTCCGCGCTGCTCGGATACGCGGGGATAACTATATCCGCCGTATATTCGATGCTGTTCACAATTCAGTACAAAAGGATTAAACTGAATCAGTTTGGTCTTGTTTTTAACCGCCTGCCCAGTCTTGAAATGCTGGAAAAACTTTCAGTGAACTCGATCATTGTCGGGTTTATTCTGTTAACCATTGCCATCGTGATCGGTACAGTGTGGCTGCCTCAGGCGTTTCCTGACTACAGTCTGCTCGATCCTAAACTGCTCATGACTGGTGCGGTATGGCTTATTTACGGTTCTGGACTTGCGGTGAGATTCACTTCCGGTCTTTACGGTAAGAAATTCATGATTTTTTCAGTGATCGGTTTCATAGCCGCCATAATAGCCCTCGCAGCTACAGGCATTATGGGATCATCTTTTCATCAGTTTAACAAATAGAAATTGAACAGCCCGGTACATCCGGAGATACGTTATGAATATTATTGGTACATCCATTAATCATCACACCGCGTCGATAGAACAGAGGGAAGCCCTTCATCTTTCGAAGAATGAAATAACCGGGTTCATCGACATTCTGCGTAGAGAATATCTAACAGACGGTTTTGTGATCTCGACCTGCAACCGCACCGAGATCTTCGGTCTGCCGATGGATAATGACCTGAACATTGCAAGGATACAGGATGCTCTTCTCGACTTTAAAAAAGTTGACGGCCTCTCAAACAGGAACTTCCTGAACTTCTTCTCATGCGGAGCGATAAAGCACGTCTTTTCAGTAACCTCCGGGATCGACTCCCTGATACTGGGTGACTCGCAGATTCACGGCCAGATGAAAGAGGCGTTTCAGCTATCGATCGATATGAACTTCTCTGGTACGGTGATGCGAAGGATATTCGACACCGCGGTGAAGGTGGGGAAGAGAAGCATAACTGAAACCGGCATAGGAGAAGGGGCTGTTTCCGTATCCTACGCCGCAATTCAGGTAGTTGAAAAGATATTCTCCGCCTTCGAAAACAGGTCGGCGATAGTGATAGGTGCCGGCGAGACCGGTGAATTGGCCGCCGTCCATCTGAAGGACAAAGGGATTGGGAAGATAACCATCTCGAACCGGACATTCGCCAAGGCAGAAGAGCTCGCCAGAAAAGTTCATGGCGAGATCATCCATTTTGATGACCTGAAAGATCATCTTCACAATTTTGATATAATTGTCTCAGCCACTTCCGCCCCGGGTTATATACTGGGATATGATGATGTGAAGGCGCTAGTAAAAAAGAGAAGGGGAAACCCTGTCTGCATGATGGATCTCGCTCTACCCAGGGATATCGACCCGAAGGTGGCAAAACTCGACGGTGTTTTCTACAACGATATTGATTCCCTCGGTTCGATAATCGATCAGAACATCAAACGCCGTGAGAGGGAGATACCCGCTGTTGAAAAGATCATTCTCGAAGAGATGCAGAATCTTTTCGCCTGGTATAACACTCTGGAAGTTATCCCTACCATAAAGAAGATACGTGACTTCTTTGAAGAGATAAGGCAGGAAGAGATCGAAAAGATCAGATACAAAGTTCATGAGGAAGACCTCAAGAAGCTCGATGAAATGACCAAGCGTCTCGTGGGAAGGCTGTTGCACAATCCTACTATCAGGCTTAGAAACGTCGCTGAAAGCGGCCTCAATTACCAGGAAGTTGCCAACTACACTTCAGTGATAACAAGTCTGTTTGAACCCTAGAACGAAAACGAACCCGTAAAGAAGAATTAGATGAAAATTAGAATTGGAACAAGACAAAGCAAGCTTGCCCTCTGGCAAACTGACCATGTAAAAGCGGAATTAAAGAAGCATCACCCCGATATTGAGATCGAAGTTATCCATATCAACACAAAAGGTGACAAGATACTTGATGTTGCCCTCTCGAAAATCGGTGACAAGGGGCTTTTCACGAAAGAACTCGAGAATGCCCTGCTTAATAACGAGGTTGATCTTGCTGTTCATTCTCTCAAAGACCTTGAAACCAACATGCCCGACGGGCTCGCACTCGCTGCAGTTTCGAAACGGCACGAGGTAAACGATGTGATAATCGCACGTGAAAAGGGAGTTACCATCGACTCGATCAAAGTTGTGGGCACCGTGGGTACAGGTTCACTCCGCCGGCGTTCGCAGCTTCTGAATCTCAGGCCCGATCTTAAAGTGGCCGAGTTAAGAGGCAATGTACCAACCAGAATTCAAAAATATCTTGACAGCGACTGGGACGCGATAATCCTCGCGAGGGCGGGAGTTGAAAGACTCGGACTTGAAGAGCATATTTCTTCGGTGATCCCTGTTGATATGATGCTCCCCGCTGTAGGTCAGGGCGCGCTCGGAATTCAGATAAGAGAAGGAGACACTTCAACACATCAGATAGTGCAGTGCCTTCACGATAATCTGATCTTCGCGGCGGTTTCGGCTGAAAGGGCTTTCCTTCGCGAACTTCAGGGTGGCTGCCAGGTGCCTATCGCGGCTCATGCTGTGACGAAACCGAACGGCCTCTTCCTTAAAGCTTACATCGGCACGATCGACGGAACCGAAGCGATGCGTGGCTATGTAAGAGGTTCGAAATATGAAGCAGAAGAACTGGGCACCGGTCTTGCCCGCGACATGTTCAACGATGGTGGCAAAGAAATAATCGCCACAATCGACAGGATCTGAGAAAATTGAGTTCCGGCTTGCGGGCAGATATTCCCGTTGTTGTAACCTTTAGAGCGTATGAGGAGGGTGAGGATACACTTCAACTCCTCAAAAAACACGGCTTTGAGGGCCGGAACATTCCTCTCATAATGATCGATCCCGTTTACGATGATGCATCATTCTCGGCTTTCTCGAGACTGGATGATTTCGATATCCTTGTGCTCACCTCGGTGCATGCTTTAAATGCCTCTGTTGACACGATGGAAAAACTGGAACAGTCTTTTGAGAAGCATCCCGGATTGAAACTGGCATGTGTCGGGGAAAAAACTGCAAAAAAGGCTTTGGAATATTTCACTGATAATGAACTGATAATCCCGGATACCTACTCGGCAGAAGGGCTTACAAAGTTGTTCGAAAAAAGCGGCATCAACGGTAAGAAAATTCTGCTACCGGTCAGCAATCTTTCAAAAGAGTCGTTCGCGCATGATCTGGTCAGGCTTGGCGCGAAGGTTGAGAGGGTGGTGATCTACAGGACAGACCCGCCCCCGGTAGAGTCGTGGCCTCTTATCAGGAGTGAATTGGACCTTACAGTACCCGATTTTCTGGTCTTTACCAGTCCATCCACCTTTAAAAATTTTATCCGGGTCTTCGGTGAAGAAGCGAAGATGGTCTTCGATCAGTGTTATGTATGCGCGATCGGGGATATTACAAAAAAAGCAATTGAGGATCTCGGGTATCATGTTTTCATGACACCGGAAATTTACACACTCGACAGTCTTTTGACTGAACTAAAAAAATACACTTTGGAGAACAGTTATTGAAAAAATTACAGAATGATCTTTTCCTCCGCACACTTAACGGGGAAAAGACCGAGAGAACCCCGATATGGGTAATGCGTCAGGCCGGAAGATACCTCCCCGAATACAGGGCGGTGCGTGAAAAGGCGGATTTTATCACGATGTGCAAAACGCCTGAGTTGGCTACTGAAGTTACGATTCAGCCGGTCGACCTGATCGGTGTTGATGCCGCGATCATCTTTTCGGATATCCTCGTAATTCCCGAAGCAATGGGTCTTGAGTTCATCATGAATGAGGGAACGGGTCCTGTCTTCCCGCATCCGGTAAGAAGTGCTGCTGACCTTGCGAGAATCTCGGAGTTCGATCCTATAGATAAACTTAAATATGTAATGGATGCAGTTTCTCTTACGGTTAAAGAACTCGACGGCAGGGTTCCCCTTATCGGATTTTCGGGCGCGCCCTGGACACTTTTAACCTATATGGTTGAGGGGAAGGGTTCGAAGAATTTCGCGAGGATCAAAGAATTTGCCTACAACGAAAGAAAATCGGCTCACAAAGTTCTTGACATGCTCACCAATGTGATCATCGGTTACCTCAAAGAGAAAGTAAAGGCCGGAGCTGATGCTGTCCAGGTATTCGACACCTGGGGCTCGATCCTCTCTCCCGCTCAGTTCGAAGAGTTCTCGATGCCTTATATCAAGAGGATCGTTGATGAACTTAAACCACACGCACCAGTTATTGTCTTCGCAAAGGGAGTTAACTACAATTTTACGAAACTCTCTGAGCTCGGCGCCAACGGCTATTCTGTTGACTGGACCGTTGATCTCGCCGCGGTAAAGAAAGAGCTTAGCGGGAAGGCAGTTGTCCAGGGCAACATGGACCCTACAATTCTCTACGCTCCGAAGGAGACAATAAGGGAAGAGGCGGCGAGGATACTCGGATCACTCGACTCAGGGCATGGACATATCTTCAACCTTGGACACGGAATATTACCTGATGTAAGGCCGGAAAATTTGAAGGCACTCGTCGATTTTATAAAGACAGAGAGCCATAAATATCACAATTAATGGAATTAACTAATGTTTGAACTCGATTTTGATGTTGATCTGATCAAGAAATACGACCAGCCCGGTCCAAGATACACCAGCTATCCAACCGCGCCACACTTCCATGAGGGATTCACAGCAGAGAACTACCTTGATGAAATAGTAAGAACCAACACGGCAGCCGAAAAGCCTCCGCTCTCACTTTACTACCATCTTCCTTTCTGCGACACCCTTTGCTATTTCTGCGGATGCAACATGATCATCACCCGGAACAGGGACAGGATCAAGGAATATATTAAATATGTGAAGAACGAGATCGATCTTCTTCGCACTTATCTCGATGTTGACCGTC
>RHKR01000243.1 GCA_008363265.1 Chlorobiota bacterium | reverse complement strand
CAAAGCGAAAGACAAGCCGGTATTTGTCTCACATAAGAGCTGGAAAAGGGGAGTTCCGCAGTACAACACCGGGCATTATGAGATGCTCGAAAAGATCAGGGAGTTTGAATCCGGGCATCCCGGTTTCTATATCACCGGAAATTATATCGGCGGAGTTTCCGTCGGCGATTCCATACTAAGTTCATACAGAACGGCGGCGCGTGCAGCCCGTCATCTTCAACAGCAATAATCTATCCCCGGAACCTCTATGCGCATTGCTTTTGTATCTCCCGAGGTTTTTCCCTACGCTAAAGTCGGAGGATTGGGAGATGTCTCGGGAGCACTTCCCAAAGCCCTACAAAAACTTGGACACTCGGTAAAGGTATTCCTTCCGAAATATTCCGCTATCAATTTTGAAAACACACCACTTGAATATGTTGAACAGGTCGGCGAAATGCCTGTCCGGGTGAACGGCAATGTACATAACACCCGTATGTTCCGTTCGTTAATGGAAGACAGCAGGGTGGAGATATATTTTGTAGATTGTCCCTACTACTTCGACAGAAGGAGTTTCTCCGGGAAACCTTTGATCTACACTGACAATGCAGACGAAGATGAAAGATTCATTCACTTTACCAAAGCGGTGATAGAGGGATTGCAACGGCTGCAGTGGGCACCTGATGTTATAAATGTTAATGATTGGCCGACGGCACTTCTTCCGCTCCTTATCAAAGACAATTACAGTTGGGACAGATTTTATGACCGCGTTGCCACCGTGATATCGATCCACAACATTGGTTATCAGGGGAGATTCCCCAAAGAAACAATGCACAAGGCTGAGATCAGGAAAGACCTCTTCTTCGACAACAGTCCCATCGAGGTCTGGGGATCTGTCTGCTTTCTGAAAGCCGGCCTGATGTACGCCGATGCGATCAACACCGTGAGCCCTACCTACGCCATGGAGATCACCACTTCTGAATATGGTGAGGGACTTGAAGGAGTGTTGCTCTACCGGATCAACGAGTTTTATGGTATCCTCAATGGAGTTGACTACTCGGTTTGGAATCCGGAGAAAGATGATCTTATACCGTACGAATACTCAAAGGATGATCTCTCCGGCAAGTATGAGAACAAGAAATATCTCCTCTCGAAGCTTGGGCAGGAGTACCACCCGAATGTTCCGCTGATCGGCATAATCTCAAGGCTGGTGAATCAGAAAGGCTTCGACCTCATCGCAGCATCGATAAACGAATTGATGGCTTTCAATGCCCAGTGGGTGGTTCTTGGAAGCGGCGAGCACAAGTTTGAAGAGCTCTTCCGGTATCTGGCGAACACATTCCCTCACAAATTTACTTTTCTGAATGCCAAAGATGAGAGAGCTGCGCACCTGATCGAAGCTGCCAGCGATATCTTCCTGATGCCTTCAAAGTATGAGCCCTGTGGTCTGAACCAGATTTACAGTCTTAAGTACGGCACTGTCCCCGTTGTAAGAAAAACAGGCGGTCTTGCCGATACCGTTGTCGACTGGGATGAAAGCCGGCATTACGGATCATTCTCGGGCAACGGCTTCAGTTTTTATGACTATACCCCCCAGGCACTTGTATCCTCGGTTGAGAGAGCCCTGAAGTGCTACCACCAGAAGAACATTTGGAGCCAGATCGTTCACAACGGTATGATCCAGAATTACTCATGGAAGCAGTCAGCGAAGCAGTACGAAAAGATGTATGAGCACGCGATTGAGAAGAGGCGATACTAGCGATGAGTTCTTGTTTGAGGTATGAGGTTTGATGTATGAAAAAAAAGGCTGTCCCGGTTAAGAGACAGCCTTTTCCGTTTTAAAGATGTGGGTTATTTTACGACCTTGAAATCGACTCTTCTGTTGAGGGCTTTGCCTTTATCGTCGTCGTTGCTGGCGGCGGGCATGGTAGCAGCCACGGCCTTTGTGGTCATTCTGGAGGCTTCAACACCTTTCTTTACCAGATAATTCTTCACATTCATGGCTCTCTTTTCGGAGAGTGCCTGGTTTTTTGCGGGGTCACCTGAGATATCAGTGTGTCCGATCACTTCCACTTTAACGGCCTTGTTCTGAAGGAGCTGCCCGGCATTTTTGTCGAGGATGCTCTGGTACTCAGCTTTTATCTCTGAAGAATTCAGATCAAAGTATACTGCATGAAGCGTGATCTCGTGGTCGATAACATCCGGTTTTTTCTCATCCGGCTTTTTATCTTCATGTTTTGGCGCATCCTTCAGATACTTTTTGATCATATCCTCGATCTTGTTGTAGTCAACCGGTGGAGTTGGAGGCGGAGGTGTAACCTTTGCATCGTTGATCATTTTTTCGATCTTCTTATAGTCGATCTCAGCACCTGAAGGGAGTGCTGCGGGTTTACTCTCAGGGCCTCTGCTGAAATACCATGTAAGGCCTAAGTTAACCGAAGCATAACTATCGAGGACACCGCCGAAAATTCCGCCGTTGGGGCCCATTATTCCATCGAACTTGTCGGTAGAGAGGGTATGATGACCAATTTCAACAGTCGCGGCAATGTCTTTCGAGAAGTCGTGTCTTGCTCCGAGAGAAACATTCATTGAAAGTTCTCCGAAACGGAACTGCGAAGCTCCTGAATTGAAGGGGTTTTCGACCTTGTAACCAATTATTGAGAACCCGACACCGCCATACACTTTGAGAGTTTTACTGTACGGATTTAAGGTCATCAGATAATCAAGACCGATACCGAAAGCGTCTGTTGAAGGTGGATTGGTGAGCAGGGTAGGGCCGGCAACCGAGGTGAACCTGTTGTAGTTTACCTTCAGTCTGATGGTGTTCATCTCATCGAGATCCCTGACGAGTGTGAGGCCACCACCGAAATCAAAATTTTCATTGTAAGTGTCAGCGAACATCCTTGGAGATGTTAAAACGAGGCCGACACCCCATCCGTTCTCATATGTGGTTTGTGCGAAACCAACCGAACTGATCGTGAGAAGCAGTAATAATGTTAGCTTTTTCATGGGTACTCCTGTTTGAGTTCAACCTTTTTTGTTTATGTTTTATTTTAGAACTGCCATCGACTAACCTGAAACCGAAAGTCTAAAATAACATTGTTAAAGTATCAATTAAGTTTCAGATATGCAAACAAATAAGAATAAAATATGGCTTTGATCAATAAAAAAAAGCTGCCCCGGTTAAGGAGCAGCTTTAATTTTCCATTTTTCGGTCTCAGACCGGAAAAATTACTTGGTTCTAACGAACTCTATTCTTCTGTTCTTCTGTTTGTTGGCATCTGAATCGTTAGGAACGAGTGGTTTGTCGGGGCCGAAGCCTTTTGCAGTCATGCGGCCGGCGTCAATACCTTTCGCAACCATCCACGCCATAACTGATTCGGCTCTTTTCTGTGAGAGGTTCATGTTGAATGCTCTCGAGCCAACGTTATCAGTATGACCCTGGATCTCAACCGAGATCTCAGGATAAGCAGTAAGGGTTTTGTAAGCCTTGTTAAGTGTGGCTTCAGATTCGGATGAAATGTTCGCACTTCCGGTCTCGAAAACGATACCTTCAAGAACCATCGGTACATTCATCTGAATGATATCATCTTTAGCGTTCAGCGGATCGGTTCCTCTGTCGACTTCAACTTTATCATTAACAGTACCGCCGTCGGTGTCAACCTTCAATGGATCTGTCTTGTAGCTCATGAGCTCATCGAAATCGTTGAGGCCTTCGCCGTCAGTGTCAGCTTTCAGCGGGTCTGTTTTGAACTGTGTCAGTTCCTTACCGTCTTCAAGTTTGTCACCGTCAGTATCAGCCTTCAGAGGGTTGGTCTTGTATTGGTTGAGTTCTTCGGCATCACTCAGTCCATCACCGTCAGTATCAGCCTTCAGAGGATTGGTCTTGTGTGTAGTAACCTCATCGTAATCAGAGAGGGTATCACCATCAGTGTCAACCTTAAGAGGGTTGGTCATATGTTTGGTAACTTCGTCAAAGTCGGAGAGTTTGTCACCGTCAGTGTCGGCTTTCAGTGGATCGGTTTTGTGTTTTGAAACTTCTTCGCCATCTTTTAGTCCGTCACCATCGGTGTCAGCCTTCAGCGGGTTGGTTCCATATTTTGTAACTTCTTCTCCATCTTTTAGTCCGTCACCATCGGTGTCAGCAACTGTCGGATTGGTTTTGTGCTTAAGAACTTCATCACCGTCGTTAAGCCCGTCACCATCGGTGTCGGCCTTGTAAGGATCGGTTTTGTATATCTCGAGTTCTTCCTTGTCGAGTAATCCGTCACCATCAGAATCTTTGTTGATGTTGGTACCGCCGAAGAGAAGGTGGAGTCCGCCGTTGTAGTAGACATCCTTCGGGGAGCCGTCGATATAGTGGTTCAGGTCATCGCTGAAGGTGTAGTTGAAGCCGGCTGTCAAACCGATCGAGAAATTCTCGCTTACCGCATAATCAACACCGAAGCCTGCGGGGACGAGGAGTGTCCACCCGGTTTTCTCGACGGCTTTTTGCGGCCACTGAATGCTGAAAGAAGTGGGTACTTTGATGTTGTTCCAGTTGAGAGCACCAACGCCAAGATAGGCATATGGAGAAACTCTTTCGAATCCGAACGGAAACCAGAGTGCTCTAAGGTCAACCGGCACCACATCGGTGGCGTACTCGGCATCTTTAAAGTCTTTACCGGCATAATTAAGGTAGCCCGCGCCGAACTCTACGCGCCAGGTGTCTGTGAATCCGTATCTGAAGAATCCTCTGAATCCTCCTTTAACGGACATATCGAACTCATTCTGAGGGATTATAGCGTTTCCCTCGAGACCAAAATGGACCTTTGTGCTAAGGCTCTGAGAAAAGACATTGATCCCGGTTGATGCTACAACCAGAACCAAGGCCATGAGTAGAACTTTTCTCA
>RHKR01000242.1 GCA_008363265.1 Chlorobiota bacterium | reverse complement strand
CCAATAGGTCACCCCCCCATGCTCAACCCTGCGGATACCCCGTCCTTCGTGAAAAAACGCCACATGCAGCTCGATCCCCGGCGCGTGTTCAACCACCAGATCCTGAAGCGCCGCCAGCCAGCTCTCGCTCGCCACAGGCCGCCCCATCAGCTCCTCCGTCAGCAGTGCGGGCGTGTTCGTCAGCCAAAGAACTCTTTTCTTGCTCAATTTCTCGTTCCGGGTCTCTAAAATCTTTTTTATTCACGGCCAATATATTAATTTCGGAGCGTGAAATAATAATTAACGGCTCGAAAACGCCCATAACCGGTTCCAATTGAAGAAAATTACCCTTATCGCCAACTTCCCGTTCCCGTATCGCGTCCCCCTGTTCAATGAGGTGGCAAAGCGAATTGGTGCCGGCTTCGGGGCGGTCTATACCGATCCACTCGTCCCGGGACATGATTGGGGCACCGGCGGGCTCGATCATCCGCACACCTTTCTCGGCACGGAAGAGATTTCTTCCAGAAGCTTCGGCATCGCGTTGCTGCTGGTGAAGCACCTCCGTCGCACCCGGCCCGAAACAGTGGTCATCTACGGCGCAACCCTCCCGATGCTCGCGGCGTTCGCGTGGGCGGTTGTCACCCGGCGCAAGAGGATATACTTCACCGACTCGTGGGGATACTCCTATTCCCGGCTTTCCCCTTTTAGAAAAATGCTCCGTTTCTTTATTTTCCGAGGCCTTCACCGCTACATCGTGATCGGAACCAACGGCCGGCAGCACCTCATAGATCACGGGATAGACCCTAAAAACATCGAAATGGTGCGAATCCCGCTGCCTCCCAACTCTGTGGAATCCGCACCCCAAAAAGCATATGACCTCATCTTTGCCGGAAGGTTCATCTCCGCCAAGATGCCGTTGTTCTTCCTGGAGATCGTCCGTGAACTCTCTAAAGAGCTGCCCATAAAAGCCGTGATGGCAGGCTCCGGTCCACTTGAAAGCGAAATAAAAGATTACATCAATAAGCACCATCTCAGTGTCGACCTCCCCGGTTACATCAGCCGTGAAGAACTAATGAAGCTCTACACCACTTCGAAAATTCTTCTTTTTCCGACCGAAGACGATGTATGGGGCATGTCAGCCCAGGAGGCACTCAACTGCGGCACACCCGTCGTCGCCACCCCCTTCTGCGGCATCATCAACGACCTCCTTATCGACGGTCATAACGGCTTCATCCTCCCCCCCGATCCCAATCTCTGGATCGAAAAAATCAAACTCCTCCTCCAATCCCCGGAGCTCTACAAGTCTTTTTCCCAAAACGCCCGGGCTTCCCAATCGTCATTCTCCCTCACCTCCGAATCCGAAAAATTCTCAAAATTCATATCAGGGAATTAAAAATGAACAAATTATACCTAATACCTAATACCTTATACCTAATACCTGGTTCCCTGATCCGCGTAACTCCGTCAAATCCCCCGAAGGGGCAAGCGTGTGTATCTGCGTCCTTAAAAAATCCGTGAAATCCGTGTTAAATCCCTGTAATCCGTGTAACCCTTCATGATAAAAAAACTAAACTTTCACGGCCTTGCCATCTCCGACTTCACCGAACCCGAACTCTGGTCCGAGATCGATTCCGTCATCCGCAGCGGCTCGCAGGCAATCATCCACTGGAAGTCACTAGGCACACCGTATCTCGTTAAACAAACCCCCGGCCTGCTTGAGATCATAAACGGATTTGAGATAATACTGGTGGACGGCAGAAGCCTTTATCTGTTCCTCAAACTCATGGGCCACCCTCCGAAATCCGAGCTCTACACATCCTGGTTCACATTTCAGCTGCTCAAAAAAGCTGCCGAAAAGGAGTATTCCGTAATGATCCTCGGTGCAACTGAAGAAGTAAACCGCGCCGCAACAGAGAACATCAAGACCCAGTACAGCGTGAAAACCGTTTACCCCGGCATCAACGGCTACTTCAACTCCGAAGAAGAAAACAATGTAGTAGAACAGATCAACCAATGCGCCCCCGACATCCTCCTTGTCGGCATCTCCACCCCCAAGAAAGAGCTATTCGCCCACAACCATCGGCACCACCTCAATGCCCGCGTCATCCTCCTCTGCGGCGGAATGGTCGATGTGATCGCCGGAAAAACCAAGATCACCCCTAAATTCATCAAAAAGCTCGGCCTCGCCTGGCTCTACCGCGTGCTTCAAGAACCAAGAAGGCTCCTCCTGCCAGTCCTCTCCATGCTGTGGGAGGGAAGCAAATTCGCAATTAAGATACTGTTAAAAAAAGTGTAAAAAGTTACGCGCTTGTCCCTTTGGGAGATTTCACGGATTATTCACGCTCGCCCCTTCGGGGGATTTCACGGATTTATAATTATCTGTGAAATCTGTGTTAAATCCAATTAATCTGTGTAACCTTTAAAGACTCTTTGCGTCATCAGTGGTCTGTCTAATCCAACTTTGTCCTAAATTATTTTGCCATTTCAGCAAATTTCAATAATTTTAGATTATAGGTTTAGGTTGAGTTGGTTTTCTAAATTACTCCCCAACAAAAACCCTGGGTTAGCTTTATGCTCTCTAACACATTTAAGGTATATTATTTAGTAGCAATTTACTTTCTATTCTCAACATTCACACTCGCGCAAGTCAACTGGAACTGGCTTAACCCCAAGCCGATGGGGTATACCATAAACGGAGCGACGGTCATTCCGGGTTCATCCACTTTCATTGCAGTGGGCGCAAAAGGCGTGATTACGAAAACCACAAATTCGGGGACATCTTGGACCCTCCTTCGTTCCGGCTATCTCCAGGCTCTTAACTCTGTTTCTTTTCCGACCTCCACGGTGGGCTATGCTGTGGGAGATACTGCTGTGGTATTAAAAACAACTGATGGTGGAGAAACCTGGAACGCAGTTTCTTCACCATTAGATGCAGGAAATTTGACCAAAGTCCAGTTCATCTCCTCGACAGTAGGTTTTGTTAACGATAAAACAGGCCCGAAAATCCATAAAACGACAGATGGTGGCCTCTCGTGGATAACCTTTGTCACAAGCTACCATGGCGATATTAATTCCTTCGAGATGGTCGACGCCGACAATGGGTTTTATCTAGCCAAAGAGGGATACATTTTCAAAATTAGCAGCGGTGTTTCGTCAATTGTTTGTACCACCGTTGTTGCACCACTGGCGATCGATTTTTACGACGCTAATAGCGGAATTGTTGTTGGGAATAGTGTAACCTATGTTACATCTGATGGCGGCAATAATTGGAGTTCCCCCTTAGATGGTTGCCCGATCATTCCAAATGCGGTTTCCTATTCAGGGCCTTCGAAAATTATAGCTATATCTTCAGCAGAAGAGATCATTCTTTCTACAAATGGAGGAACAAACTGGAGTTCTATTGTAGCTGCAACCAGTAACTTGGGCCTGAGTTCAATAGTATTTTTGGATCAGGATAATGGTTTGGTTCTTGGAACCACGGGTATGACATATACTACAGCCAATGGAGGTTCAACTTGGACCAGAACCACAACACCAACCCTTCCCGACTTCAATCAATTGAACAGCATCACCTCATTCGATCGCGCAACAATCTGGGCTGCAGGTTCAGGCGGGAAGATACTTAAATCAACAGACGGAGGAACCTCGTGGTCTGCTTCCTCCTTCCCGGTAACTTCGACCATAAATTGCATCAGGTTCATTTCCGATCAGATCGGTCACGCGGTTGTCTCCAATGCCCTCTATGCAACAGCGAACGGCGGTACCTCGTGGACAGCTCAAACGTTGGGAGTAACTCCCTCCCAGTCGCAGGAAGTGGCGTTTTCATCGGTCACACGGGGCTACTTCTGTACAGCTTTGGGAGTGATCCGCATAACAAACAATGGCTCTACATGGGCAGCTCCCTCATCTACCCCATCAGGCAATTGGTACGGGATAGCAACCACAACCGACGAGCAGATCACCTACATCTGTGGGGTATCCGGTTCTGACTCTAAAATAATTAAGACAATAAATGGGGGAGTAAATTGGACTACGCTACCGATTGCAATCCCAAGCACAATATTTTACTCAATCAGGTTTATCACTACAACAACAGGCTGGGCAGTTGGTACCGGTGGGAATGTTTACAAAACCACAGATGGAGGCGGTTCCTGGAGCAAGCAGGCATCGAGCACCACATCTACCCTCCAGTCAGTCGACTTCTTTGATGAAAACCACGGAATTGCTGTAGGAAATGACGGTACCATAATCAAAACCACAGATGGAGGTACAACTTGGGAGCGCGCGAGTGAAGTAACCGATCAGCCCCTGATGAGCACACTTCTACTAAATGAATACTCAGCCATCGCTGTTGGCTCCGGAAGCGTTATCCTCAAATCCTCAAACGCCCCCCTCCCCGTGGAGCTTGTTGGCTTCACCGCCACACACAAATACGGCACCATCTCCCTGAACTGGCAAACCGCAACCGAGATCGACAACTACGGCTTCGAAATCGAACGCAAATCTTCCGCCACCGGCTGGCAGAAGATCGGCTTCGTAGAGGGGCACTTCACAACCAATTCACCGAAGTATTACAACTTCACCGATCGCCCCACCGGCACAGGCAAGATCCAGTATCGCCTCAAACAGATCGATAATGATGGATCATTCGAGTACTCACCCGTGGTCGAAGTTGATCTCTCCGGTATGCTGCCCAGGGAGATCGAGATCAAAAACTTCCCGAATCCGTTTAACCCGGAAACAAACATTAACATCACCATACCCGAAAACGCGGATGCCACGGTAGATGTCTATAACTCCACCGGAGAGAAAGTTGCAACCCTTTTCACCGGAAAACTTAATTCAAGTGAAACACGCGCCTTCAAATTCGATGGTACTGATCTCCCCTCCGGCATGTATATAATTAATGTAACT
>RHKR01000241.1 GCA_008363265.1 Chlorobiota bacterium | reverse complement strand
AGTTTATACCGTCATACTCAAGGATACCGTCAGTATTTGCGAAGTACATCATCCCGCGTCCATCCTGAACCGCAGACCAGTTCTGGGGATGATATCCGTAGAGAGTGGGGGGATAGTTATATATCTTCGGAAGTCCGGTGAGTCCGGAATTTTGCGCGGTAACCGATACTGTGATCAGTAGAAGGAATAACCATAAGTGGCTACGATAATTGTAAGCCATTACATCAGCGTAAGTAAAAAAAAATTATTTAATTTGATATATTAGCGATTTATTTTCGAATAATAAAACGAAAGCCTTAACCGAATGATTCAGCAAGGTCAATACCCCCCAAATTACACACCTCAGAGGAGCAGTGTTAAAGATTTCTTTTTGATGATGTTCGCCTCGATGGTTGGATTCGTGATCGCGAATGTTGCGATCATGCTCCTGATCGGTGGCTTTTTAATTCTTATAGTCGGAACGCTCGCAAGCACCGAAACTGTGGCGGTTGGGCAGGGAACGATACTGAAGATTTCCATGAAACAGGAGATCATCGACTCTCCGAGGGATCAGGAGAATCCGTTTAAGGTGTTTTTCGAGGATGAAGGAGGTGGGAAAAAGAGCCTTCAGGAATATGTGAACGCGATAAATTCAGCCGCTGAAGATAACAACATTTCCGCAATAGTGCTTGATATCAGCGATCCGCAGGGTAGCCTCGCCAACCTCGAAGAGATCCGTAATGCCTTGGCTGAGTTCAAAAAAAGGGGTAAAAAAATTATTGCGTACTCCGATTTCTACAGTCTGAGGGGTATCTTCATGGCTTCGGTCGCCGATAAGGTATGGCTTAATCCGCGTGGAAATATAATGTTTAAAGGACTTGCCGCTGAAACACCAATGTTCAGCGACATGCTCAAGTCGATAGGCATCGAACCTCAGGTGATAAGGGCTGGCAAATACAAAAGCGCGGTGGAGCCCTTCATTATGAAAAATCTCAGTGATGAAAACCGTGAGCAGCTCCATGCATACATTTCGGGACTGTGGAATTCCGTCCTCTCAAAGGTTTCTGAAAAAACGAAACTTGATGAAGCCCGTTTGAATTCGATAGCTGATTCACTCTCTGCCTACGATCCTTCTCTCGCGTTGAAACACGGATTGGTTGATGGTCTTGTTTTCCATCATCAGTTCGATTCACTCTTGATGAAAGAGATTAAGAAAGAGGGTAAACCCGGTTACATGACTTTCGAGAAGTATTTAAAGACAGGTGCCGGTAACTTTGAGTACGTCTCCGGCGACGAGATTAGGATAATTTACGCTCAAGGTGATATTATCACCGGCAAGAGCACCGAGGAAAGCATAGGCAGTGAGACTTTCGTGAAAGCGGTTAAAGACGCCACTGAAGATGAATCTGTAAAGGCGGTGGTTCTGAGGATCGACTCCCCGGGTGGAAGTGCTCTCGCGAGTGACATCATGTATCACCAACTCAAACTTCTGAAGGCGAAAAAGCCCCTGATCGTCTCACAAGGCAACTATGCAGCCTCAGGTGGTTATTACATCTCTTCACCGGCGGATGTTATTGTTGCCTCTCCTAACACACTGACCGGCTCGATCGGTGTTTTCGGTTTGGTTTTGAACACGCAAAAACTGATGCGGGACAAGATCGGTGTTAATTTCGACACTGTTAAAACGAATCAGTATGCCGACTTCTTTACAGGCGTGAGGCCGATGAGCCAGTTCGAACTTTCAGTGATGCAGATGAGCGTTGATACCACTTACGATACATTTCTCGGTCTGGTTGCCGGTGACCGCAAAATGAAAAAGGACGAAGTTCACGAGATCGCTCAGGGACGGATCTGGTTCGCGCCTGATGCCCTGAAAGCAGGTTTGGTCGACACCCTCGGCGGGTTATACGATGCGATAAAAATTGCAGCGAAAAAAGCGAAGGTGAAAGATTACTCGATCACTTACAGCAGCACATCAGAGAGTTTCTTCGACAAGGTGATGCGGAATCTTGAAGCAAGGATCACCACCCTCATTTGGGGCGGGCAGCGGATGAAAACACTTGACCCGTTCATTCGGGAAGTCGAGAAGATCAGCCGGTTCAACGGAGTGATGACGCTGATGCCGTTCAATCCTGTTTTGTTTTAAGCATAGAGAAATTGAATAATTTTAACTAGATTTCAGACATGTTTATAACCAAAACCGGAACAGAAATGAAATCCTTATTCAGAGCCGCCGTAATACTTGTATTGCTAAGTACGGTGATAATATCACAGCCATTATCCACGTCGTTTCAGGTAATTAAAAAACCTGCAGTGCTTAGTGATTTCAGGGCTTTCAGCAAAGCCGGAAATACAATTTTTGCTGCCAATTACGATCTTGGCGTTCGAAGCAACGTGAATAAATCCACTGACGGCGGTCTCACCTGGCAGATGCTCTCGTCGGCATTTCCTGCATCGGATAATCTCAATGCTATTTTCTTCATCACTGAGCAGATTGGTTTTGTTGGAGGTTCAAATGGAGTGATCTACAAAACCACTGACGGAGGAACAAACTGGGTGTCTGTTACTTCGCCCTCTTATGCGGGCGGGATCAACTTTTTTCATTTCTTTAACGCAACCACCGGATTTGTCGGAGGTTCGGCTGATACCGGCGGAAACCTGCTGAAAACCACTGACGGCGGTACCACTTGGGCATATGTAACCAATCCAATACCCACCCGTACGCTGTACGATATCCTTTGGCTTAATCAGGCTGAAGGAATTGTTGTGGGAAGCGGTAGCCAGTACATGTTCACAACAGATGGTGGAGCCACATGGACAGCCGGGACCATGCCGGGAGCGTCAACCACTCTTTACAGGATACGCCAGGCGGATGCCAATACATTCTATGTTGTCGGGACCGCGGGCCGGGCATACAAAAGTACTGACGGAGGAGCAACTTTTGTGGCAGTTACAACGCCGACAACCAGTGCTCTCTATTCAGCTGAGTTTTACGACGCGAATAACGGGGTTCTCCTTGGTTCGAACGGGATCGTACTCCGCACAACGAATGGGGGAACCAACTGGACCTTTGCCCCTGTATTTTCAACGGAGGTTATCAGAGCTTCTCTGAAAGACGGAAACCGGATACTTTCCGGCGGGTACAAGGCAAACCTTGGAATTTCAACCGACGCGGGTGCAACCTGGAACACTATCGGCTCCACTTCACGTGATTTCTACGGTGTATACGCCGAAAACACCCAAAAGTATACTGTAGTCGGTGATCGCGGTGAACTTCACCAGACAACCGATGGCGGGCTTACCTGGAAGAAGTCAGCCTTCATGGTCGGAGATTTCCTGTATGATGCCTACACTTCCGGAAACCTGATCTACACATGCGGCAGACTTGGCGCGTTCTTTGTTTCAACCGATAACGGGAACAGCTGGATCAACAGAACCAACGGTTCTTCTACCACAAGAAATTACAAGCTTAACTTTTTCGACAACAACACCGGCTACATGGTCAACAATGAAGGCGGTATAATGTACACCACCAACCAGGGTGTTAACTGGACCGCCAATACCACAGTTCCGCTCACTACTTTTTACGATATCAAGATGGTAAACCCGACCACGGGTTATGCTGTCGGATCGGGTGACAGACTCTTCAAAACCACTGATGGCGTGAACTTCAGCCACGGCACGATGGCTGTACCTGCCGGACAGGTTACAGGTGTGGCGATGATAGACGCGAACACAGGATACATCTGTGGTGAGAACGGTGCCTTCTACAAGACAACCGACGGTTTCCAGACTGTGACACTTCTCTCTGACACTTTAGCCCTGCAGGGCAAGGTGATGCACGATATCGTGATTTTCGGTGAGAACGACGTGTGGGCATTCGGCCGTCAGGGTGTTGTGATGCGCAGACTCTTCAACACAACTTATGTTGATACCACCTTCGGTAACATCGATTTCCTTGCAGCCCAGAAGATCAGCAATACAGAAATGATCGTGGCTGCGTCGAATGGTCTTGTCTTCAAAGTTTCAAGAGAGATCGTTCCTGTTGAACTCGTCTCGTTCACCGCTGAAGCATCAAACGGTGTGGTTACTCTCAACTGGAGCACAGCAACCGAAACCAACAATAAAGGTTTCAACATCGAAAGAAAGACCTCGAATACATGGGAGTCGATCGCTTTTGTGGGTGGAAAAGGGACAACAACCTCACCTGTCAGTTATACTTTCAATGACCGGAATCTAACCGGATCGAAAGCCGTTTACAGATTGAAACAGGTAGATCACGACGGTACATTCGCATTCTCGGATGAAGTTGAAGTTGACCTCGGAGCCGTGACATATTCTCTCGAACAGAATTATCCGAATCCTTTCAACCCCTCCACCTCGATCAGTTTTACCATTCCGTTCAAAGGAAATGTTTCACTCGAGGTGTTTGATATGACAGGGGCCAAAGTTGCATCACTTGTCAACGGCGAACTTGAAGCCAGCCGTCACCAGGTTACATTCGATGCCTCCGCCCTCTCATCAGGCGTTTATCTCTACAAGCTTGTTTCAGGAAATTTCGTTTCAGCAAAGAAACTTACCCTGCTGAAATAAGCCCGCAAGAACTTCACTACTTCCGTGCCTCAGCAAACATGAACTGAGGTTACGGAAGTGCTGCTGTTTCAGCATTTCCCTTGAACCACAATTCACTGAATTTCCGGAGTACTGAAGTTCCGAAGTTCTTAAATTTATATTTTCGTATATTTAAAGTTCGAATATTTCAGATTAGGCATTTGGAACAGGCAAAAATTAAAGTGATCGTAAGGAACCGCAAGGCTCACTTCGAATACACCATCGTACAGTCATTCGAGGCCGGCATTGTGCTTCAGGGAACTGAAGTGAAATCGCTCCGCGCGGGTAAGTGCAATCTTACCGATGGTTTCGTTGAGATCATCAACGGTGAAGCC
>RHKR01000240.1 GCA_008363265.1 Chlorobiota bacterium | reverse complement strand
TGGGATCGGTCAACTGGTCGATGCCCCTCTTCGACAACTCAGCGAAGATGGAAACAGGTATCAAAACCACTTTCCGCGATCTGAACTCGGGCGTTTCGTACTTCAATAACGACCCCCTTACCGACGCGTGGGTGCTGAACACGAACACCACCAACACTTTCGACTATAAAGAGCAGATACACGCCGCCTTCGCGATCTTCACGGGCGCTTTCGGCGACTTCAAATACCAGGCCGGCCTTCGCTCTGAAACAACCATTGCCGACGGTAAAACAGACCGTACCAATGTGAAGGTTGAGAAGAACTATACCGATTTCTTCCCCTCGGTTTACCTTACATGGGCTCCCGCGATGACGCAGGAGATACGCGCCAACTACAGCCGCAGGGTTGACAGACCAAATCCGCGCCAGGTGAACCCCTTCGTTGACAACACCGATACGCTGAACCTGTTCTACGGTAACCCGAACCTCGATCCGCAGTTCACCGACTCATATGAACTCGGATACTCCCTGTTCATGGGCAAACTTAATTTTATGACAACCGTGTTTTACCGCCAGACAAACGGCGCGATCAACATGTTCACAAAACTTATCGGCAGCGGTGTTACCGAAACAACTTTCGACAATATCGCTACCCAGAAAAACACCGGATTCGAAGTGTCGGCCGGAGGAGAGATCTTCCCCGGATTCAGACTCAATCCGAGCTTCTCATGGTTCAGGACACAGCTCGACGGTCAGTCAGGTATCACAAAAATAAGCCAGGACGACTACAGCTGGAACGCCAAGGTGATCTCATCGCTCAACCTCTTCGAGGGTGCCAGCATGCAGGTCTTCTTCAACTATAACGCCCCTCAGGTAATGGCCCAGGGCAAAACCGAGGAGATGTACTTCGTCGATCTCGCTTACAAACAGGACTTCTTCGACGGCAACCTCTCACTCACCGTTAGAGTCTCCGACCTCTTCAACACCATGAAGTGGAACAACATGACCTACGGTTCAAACTTCGACTTCTCGAACTACCGCAAAAACGACTCGAGAAATGTCTATGTCGGCCTTACATACACCTTCAACAGCTTCAAGAAGAAACCCCAAAAACCCTCCGACGATGGCGGGATGGGAGCAGACTCCTTTTAGTGGTTAGTGGTTAGAGGTCAGTGGTTAATTTCTTAGCACTGACCTCTGACCATTTTTTTATGAAGTCCCCACCCTCTAGTACCCGACTAACCACTAACCTCTAACCTCTTCTTTCTAGTACCCGACTAACCACTAACCTCTAACCTCTAACCACTTCTTTCCTATATTTGCAGTATCAAAAACAACGGTTTTCCCATGAATCTCCTTATTGCCGGCTCCTCCGTTGAGGACATGATACACATTCTCGGCCCAGATTCCTCAGCCCACACCGCTGAGCCGGATGAGCTAATAACTCATCACTCATCACTCATCACTCACCACTCACCACTAAATCAACCCGGCGGCCTCTTCTATGTCACTTCTGCCTGCAACGTGCTGAAGGATGAGGGGGATGAGATCTGGATGCTCACCGGGATGTCGGAGAAGCAGAGGCACCTTTACTTTCCGTTGTATGATAATTTCAATCTTGAGTTTGTGAACCATGTTGAGCAGCTGCCGGTGAACCACCTCTTTATTCATGAAGAGGGGGAGCGCGATGAAAAATATGAGAATTTCGCGCAGAAGATAGAGTTTGATCCCGAAGCGCTCTCGCGGCACCACTTCGACGGGGTGCTGCTGAATCTGATCACGGGGTTCGACCTCACCCCTGCCGACGCGGCAGCGATCAAAAAGGTAACGGGCGCGCCCGTTTACCTCGATATCCACTCCCGTTCAAGGTCGTTCAACCCCGACGGCAAAAGGGTGTTCGCGAAGATCACTGATATTGAGGATTGGCTCGCCCCGGTTGATATCGTGCAGGCGAACGAAAATGAGATCAAATACTGCGGCGACGGCGAAGAGGAGAGTCTGATAGTTGAAAAAATCTTAAATTTGGGGGTTAAAATTGTTCTGGTTACCGGAAGTGCTGCCGGTGTCCGGATGTACCGTCGGATCAACGGGGAGACCAATTCACTCTTTGTTAAAGCCCTCCCGGTTAATGCCGTTAATAAAGTCGGCTGCGGCGATGTCTTCGGTACCGCCTTTTTTATTCACTGGCTGAGGACGGGCGACCCCGTGAGGTCACTCTACTTCGCTAATGCCGCGGGCGCGGCGGTCTCCACCTACGGGACGAACAGCCTGATCACCGGATTAAAAAAAGATGTTGATACCCTCTTACATGAAGAATAAAATTTTGATCTTTGGCGCTACCGGCATGCTCGGTCAGCGATGCTACGAATATTTCGCGAAAAAACTCGGATACACCACACTTCTCTCCTCGTTTGAGGAGAGTTTCTACGACACTTCCGCCCAATACATACAGGTGGATATCACGAAAAGAGACCAGGTAAAGAAAATAATCGCGGAGTTCTCACCCGACTATATCATCAACGCCGCGGCCTTCACGAATGTTGACAAGTCGGAGTCGGAACGGGAAATGGCGTGGAACATAAATGTGAAAGCGGTCGAGTACATGGCTGAGGGTGCCCGCAACTGCGACGCGCACTTGGTACACATTTCTTCCGACTACATCTTCGACGGCGTGAAGGGACAATACACCGAGAACGATAAACCAAACCCCGTCGGCTACTACGGCCGCACAAAACTCGCGGGCGAGAACGCGCTGAAGATATCCAACGCCCTCCACACCATCCTCAGAACGAATGTCCTCTACGGTGTGATCAAAACGGGACGACTCGATTTCGTCAGATGGGTGGTTGAATCGATCCGCAAAGGGGAACAGATAAGAATTGTAACCGACCAGATCAACAACCCTACTTTCCTCGACGACCTCGTCCGCGCCATCGGTCAGGTGATCGAGTTCGGGAAGTACGGCATCTACAACATAGGCGGCGAAGAGTTTCTCTCCCGCTACGACTTCACAATGCGCATCTGCGATTTCTTCGGTCTCAACAAATCACAGGTCACTGCAATTACCACCCCCGAGCTAAACCAGCCGGCAAAACGCCCCCTGAATTCAGGCCTCGTAACTCTCAAAGCAGAAACAGAGTTCGGCTACTCCCCCACCCCGATAGAAGAAACCTTCCGCTTCATGAAAGAAGAGTTGGGTCTTTAGTTAGTGGTTAGTGGTAAGAGGTGAGTGGTTAGTCCGTAAAGGGGTTTAATAGACCGCGGATGACGCAGATAACGCGGATTTTATTGATATTTTCAATCCAATAGGACAAGCCTTCAGGCTTGTCAAAATAGGGTCCCCATTATAAAAAGGCCCTTTAGGGCCGCACTAAAAAACTATTTCGTCCCTAAAGGGCAATTTCGATTTTCAATTTTCACGGTTCACAAAACTGAAGGTTGGTGCTATTGATTATCTCCGCGAGGGGTGCCGTAGGTTCTCTTCAGCCCTCATCCTTCTTTTCCTTTTTCATGTCAAATCTTTTCCCTATTTTCCCCTCTAAAATTTCTTATTCGCAGGCGAAAATGCTAAACCAATCATCCATCTTTGGAAAATGCACCCTCCTTCTGATCCTCCTGATTTCCGGGAGTGTAAACCTTAATGCCCAATTCGATTCAATAATCTTCGCACGAAATGATATATATGCTCCAAAGGCTGTCATCTACATGGGTGACCAGAATGATGATGGTTGCGATGATTTTGTACTTGTCACATATCCTTCCACTTGGGGGTATGATGCAAAAGCTTTGATTTTCTACGGTGGAGAACCGATTCACCCTGATACTGCCTTCTCGATTTCATTTAGAGGCTACATTCCAAATCATATCAGTGCTTGTGACTTTAACAGGGATGGGTATAGGGATTTGGTTTTAACTTCATTTAATATTAAGCCAGTAGTGATAAAAATTTATTGCGGTGGTCCACAGCTGGATACAATCCCCGATTTCACCTTTAGACCTCCGGACAATTCAGTTGGTTCTTTAACAATTATTGGAGGAGACTGGCCGGTTGACTTTAATGGAGATGGATATGAGGAAATTATCGTAAGAGCCTACGAAATGTTTGACCGGAAAAGTGCGTTCCTCTTGTATAATTCCTCTACTGAGATGGATTCGATCCCTGATCAGATAGTGACTTATTATCCTGATGAGGCGATACAAGGTAATGATATTACCACTGGTGATCTTGATGGAGATGGCAGAACTGATTTGACATTTACACTTACTGGTCCATCCATACCGGTGAACTTTGTTCTAAGAAGATTTGTGTTTGGGCGAGAGGATTTTTCTTTCGAAGATACAGTGAATTTCTTAGACTCCTTTTATCTTGTAGGAAATAATAACATCATTAGGGATATTAATAAAGATGGAAAGGATGATTTGTTGACTCACGATGGTCAGCAGAAGTATCCATATTGGTATCGATTAGGCATAAGTTATGGATCAAGGGATCTGAATATTACTCCTGAGGAAGGTTTTAATACGCAAAATGAGGGGTGGACATATAGTCAATCGATAGGAGATGTTAATGGAGATTGTTATGGAGATTTTTTAACATCGTTGTCTTACAGTGGTGGCAGACTTTTCCTGGGAGGTAAACATAAACTTGATGACACACCAATCAAGTATTATTCAGGGCTAACAAACATAATTGCCAGGGTTGGAGATGTAAACGGAGACGGACTTGATGATATAGGTATAGGGACAAATGGCGGTCCGGGAGCTGCCCAAGGTACATTCTACATCATGGCTGGAGAAAGAGTTGCCATGGCTGTGGAGGACGAAGCAGATGGTCTGACAACCCCTTATGAAATAGACCTAACCATCTCTCCCAATCCAACGAATGGACCCGTCACATTACAATACACCCTCCCGGGTCCGGGTGAATTGGTGACAGAAGTTTTCAATATATTGGGTGAG
>RHKR01000239.1 GCA_008363265.1 Chlorobiota bacterium | reverse complement strand
CCTGTTTTCTCATAACATCCATCAGCTCGGGACCCTGAATTCCATGCTCAAAACCGGGGTAGTTCTCCACTTCAGTAGTGATCGTCAGCTGCCCGCCGGGCTGCATCCCTTCAAAGATCAATGGCGCGAGGTTTGCCCTGCCTGTATAAATGGCGGCTGTGAAACCGGCCGGTCCCGACCCTATGATTATTACTTTTCTGTGGTTAGTGTTATTCTCTGACATTTAATTCTCCAAAATTTTCAATTCAATGAAAGTATGATGCAAAAACGATAATCAATGATTCAAACTTACGATTTTTCCCGCTCACAGGAGTCTCTCGACGATCTCATCACATACGGAAAACCCGTCCCGGGTCAGTTTGAGAAGGTCGCCATTCCAGACGATTTTCTTCGCGGCGATCAGTGGTTCGATGATCGTGGCTCTTTCATCAAACCATAATGAAGGCAAACCTTTCCCTTCTTCAACAGATTCAAAAGCGGATAGCCCTGAAGTGCGGCTTCTCCTGAGCCCCCTGCTTCTGAGTGCCAGCATAACATATTCCTCATAGAGATCGTGCGGAGTAAGCTCTTCACTTCCCGCGACAGCCTCTTCTCTCTTCTCTACAGCGGAATTGTAAATGCTCAGTGCAGAGTAGTTCCACCACCTTCTCCCCTCCATATAAGAGTGGGCTGATGTTCCGAAAGAGAGATAATTTTCACAATCCCAGTAGATGGTGTTGTGTTTGCACTCGAAACCGGGCTTGCAGTAGTTGGAAACTTCGTAATGAACGAAACCTCTCTCAGCAAGGAAGTCCATTGTTAGTTCATAAAGCTGGGAATCGATCTCCTCATCCTGTATCTCAACCTCACCTTTCAACACCATTTTATTCAGAATAGTACCCTTTTCGAGGATAAGACTGTAGGCTGAAATGTGGGTTATGGGAAGTGAGGTGGCTATTTCGAGGTTCTTCTTCCAGCGGACGAGGTCTTGCCCCGGCAGGTTAAATATCAAGTCGATCGAGATATCGCCGAATCCCGCTTCGGCCGCGTCGTGAACGGTACGGATGGCAGCATCTGCATCGTGGATGCGTGTAAGAAAATTAAGATCATCCGGATCAAAAGATTGAATACCGATGCTTATCCGGTTGATCCCCTGCCGGTGGAATGCAGCAAGTTTCTCGCGTGATACTGTGCCGGGGTTGGTCTCCATGGTTATCTCGGCACCATGCACCAATTCAAATGAATTTTTAAGATGTGCGATTATCTCACCGAGATATTCCGGTTCAACGAGTGACGGGGTTCCACCGCCAAAATATATCGTTCTGAAAATGTGTGAATCTGAAAACTGGCGGGCAAAATGATCGATCTCCCGCTTCAGGTTGGCAAGATAAAGGGCCTTGCTGTCATCCTTTATGATCGAATAAAAATCGCAGTAAATGCACTTATGATCGCAAAAAGGGATATGGACATAAATTCCTGCCTCCTTTTTCATCCTATCCGAAGAGTCCTTCCCCTTCGATCAGTTCCTTCGCGCTCTTAAGGGCAGCGCCCGTCACCTCTGAGCCGCTTATGAGCTTGGCGATCTCGTTCACCTTTTCGGTCTCCCCAAGCCTGTTAATGTGTGTCGAAGTGGCGCCGTCTTTCTCTATTTTTACAACTGAGAAGTGGATATCCGAAAAAGCGGCAATCTGCGGCAGGTGCGTTATGGCAATTATCTGGTGAAAGCGGGAAAGTGACTTAAGCGCCGCGCCAACTTTCTGCGCGATCCTGCCGCTTATACCCGTATCCACCTCATCGAAAACGAGAACCGGGATCATGTCCATTCCGGCAAGAACAGATTTGAGCGAGAGCATCACCCTTGAAACTTCACCTCCTGATGCAACTTTTACGAGTGGCTTGGGCACTTCGCCAGCGTTTGTTGAGATGTAAAACTCAACCTGATCGATACCGTATTTGTTGAATTTTAATCGTTCTCCGTTAACCACAACGAAATGGGTATCTTTTGCAGACGCTTCCTCACGGGCCATATTCACAACAAACTGTCCGCTTTTTATTCCAAGATCAGCGAGTTTGTCAACTATACCGGATGACAGTTCATCCTTGGAGGCAGCGCGTTTTTGTGAAAGTTCAGCAGCGATAGTGCCGCAAACTTCCCTCTGTTTGGCGATCTGTTCGTTCAACCGGGCAATGTGGTCAGAAAAATTATCAGCGAGATCGATCTCCGAGAGTATCTTCTCACGGGTCTCGAGTACCGATTCAAGTGTTCCGCCGAACTTCTTTTTCAGTTGATTGATCGCCACCAGCCGTTCCCTGTAGGCCTCGAGTTTCCCGGGATCGAGATCGATCCGTTTCAAATAATCTCTTATGGTATCCGCGCTTCCCTGGATCGCGGCGAGCGCCTGATCCAGATCTGCGAGCAATGGCTCGAACGAAGGATCAATTTTCGCGAGCGATTCAATGTCTTTTTTCGAGGAGTAAACGGTGTCGTAGGCCGAGCTTTCGCTGTCGTAAAGTTTTGCGAAGGATGACGAAGTAAGTGACAGCAACCTCTCGGCATTCTCGAGAATCTTGAGTTCTCTTTCAAGTTCCGCATCTTCTCCCGGCTGAGGGGCCACGGCATCGATCTCTTTCAGCTTAAAAGCGTAAAATTCCCTCTTCTCCTTAAGTTCGTTCCGCTTAGCCTCGATCTCCCGCTGTTCTTCGAGCAGTTTCAGCAGCTTTCCCGACTCTTCAGCGAATTTCTCTTTTAGCGTCGTGGTTCTGGCAAAACTGTCAAGATAACCGATGTGATTATCAGCGTGCAGTATTGCCTGGTGTTCGTGCTGTCCGTGAAGGTCTACAAGGCTGTCGCCGATCTCTTTAAGCACCACAAGACTCACAGGGGTATCGTTCACGAATGCACGGCTGTTCCCTTTTACCGACACTTCCCTTCTGATGATCAGTTCTTCACCCGGTTCGATCTCATTTACCGTAAGGACTTTTGATATCCTGTCCGCATCATCTCCCAACCGGAAGACACCCTCGACCACCGCCTTCTGCGAATCACTCCTAACCGATTCAACATATGCCCGTCCGCCAAGGATCAGACCGAGAGCATCGAGCATTATCGACTTTCCCGCTCCCGTCTCACCCGTGATGATATTAAGTCCGCGACCGAATTCGATCGTGACCTCTTTTATCAGGGCATAATCTTTAATGTAAAGGGTGGAGAGCATTTTTTTTGAAATGTGAAATGTGAAATGTTAAATGTGATCCGCCTGCGGCGGAGTGAAGTATTAGTTAAATCTTTTCATTTACCACTGAAATAAAAAAAGGTGAAAGGGAGAGAATAACTCTCTCCCTTCAACCTCAAATATTCCGGTTCGGGTTCTAATTAGCTGTCGTAATAGGACGACAGTTCGTGCCCGAGGAATTTCAGGATCGATCCGATCACACCCATATCGTCCATATATCCGAACAGCGGGGCGATATCGGGTATTGCATCGATCGGGCTGATAAAATAGATAAGCCCTACAACGACTACGGCTTTTCTATACCATGACACGAACGGATCAGTCATGTAATTGACAAGAGCGATAATGTCTCTTACAAAGGATATTTTAGTTCCGCTCTCTTCGAGTTTCTGCCAGATATTGGCATTAACATACTCGGCTCTTTTTTCATATTCAGCCTCGTTCTCGATGAAGTCGAAATTATAATCTCCCTCGTCACCATTATCCTTCAGACCCCCGTCGCTGGGGACATCATGAAAGTCGAGGTGCTCTTCACCCAGGTGGTCCAGGGTCTTGTCTTTTGGTTCTTCCATGACAACCTCTCTATTTTTTATTTCGCTGGTGTATAATGCTTTTCAAACCAGTCATAGACTGTAAGCCACCAGAGTCTTGAGTTCTGTGGTTTTGCAACAAAATGAGTTTCATCGGGGTAATATAAAAATTTGCTTTCAATTCCCAAGCGCTGAAGTGAAGTAAAAAGCTGAAAAGCCTGCTCTTCGGGCACTCTAAAGTCTTTTGCGCCGTGAACTACAAGCATTGGGGTTTTGCAATTGTGGATAAAGCGGTGTGGTGACCACTTTTCGTACTCTTTTCTCTTCTCCCAGGGGGTTCCACCGAACTCCCACTCAGGGAACCAAAGCTGCTCGGTTGTGCCGAACATGCTTTCGAGGTTGAAGACTCCCGCGTGCGACACCAGGGCTTTGAACCTGTTGGTATGCCCGGCTATCCAGTTGATCATGTATCCGCCGTAAGATGCGCCCGCGGCAAAGGTGTTGTTCTTGTCGATATAACTGAATTTCTTGATCGCGTAATCATAGACATTCATCAGGTCGGTGTAAACTTTGCCGCCCCAGTCTTTTGATATCTCATCAGTGAACTTCTGACCGTAGCCGATACTTCCCCTCGGGTTTGGGGCTATAACAACGTAACCGCCGGCTGCGAACATCTGAAGGTTCCACCGGTAGTGGAAATCATCGTTCCAATGACCCTGAGGTCCGCCATGCACGAGGAATATCATCGGATATTTAACATTTGGATCAAATCCGGCCGGTTTTAGAATGATCGACTGAACGGGTGTGCCGTTCGCGCCCTTTGTAGTGAAAGTCTCAATATCATTCATCCAGAGCTGATTTGTTACTGCCTGGTTCACATATGTGACGCGCATCAGACCGGAGCCGTCAACATTGGCTGAGAATACCTCGAACGGCATCGTCGTTGACTGCTTTCTGAAGAAGAACTTTGTGCCGTTGGCTGCAAGATTCAGATCAGCAATGTTGTGTCCCTTAAGTATTGTGGTAAGCTTCTTGCTCGCAACATCCACACTGTAAACCTGGTTGTAAACTTCGAACGGAGCGATAAAATAGATGGTTTTACTGTCCGGCGACCAGACAAGGTTATCAGCAGTAAGGTCAAAACCTTTGGAGATGTCGGTCAGTGTTCCGCCCGTTCTGTCGAAGAGCATTATCC
>RHKR01000238.1 GCA_008363265.1 Chlorobiota bacterium | reverse complement strand
GATGTTTAAAAATCCGTGTATAATCCGTGGAATCCGTGTAACTTTTCTAAACTTACGCGAGCCCCAAATCAAAAGCGGAGAGCACCGCATCCAACACCATTTGGGTGGAGATGAGGTCCATGCAGTTAGGTTTGAAGTCGCAGGCGGGTTTATAGCAGACCAGGCAATCCATCTTCGGATATATCTTCGTTATCCTGTCATAGGATTCTATTTCATTGTATGAGGTCGGCCCAAAAAGGCAGATCACCCTCTTCCGCAGCGCGGTGGCGGCATGAAGCGCCATCGTGTCACCGCTGATCACGACATGCGGAATATCCATCAGAGCGAAGAACTGACGCAGGTTGTTCCCCGTACCTGTTGAGACAAGTTGGGGGAAACGGGTCATAAGTTCATCGATCCGTTCCTCCTCCTCTTTCCCGCCGTAGAGGAGTATCTGAATATCGGGCACCACCTGAAAGAGGATGCTGATCAGTTCAACGAACCCTTCCATCCGCCACTGTTTCAGTTGCCAGCGGCCTGAAGCACCGACATTGATACCGAGAATGTATTTCTTCCCTGATAGCCCGTTGGCTTCAATAAAACGGTCACGGAACTCAAGCTCTCCAGGGGTGAGCTTAACCTGTATCTCCCCTTTTTCATAGTGGAGATTGGCAATTTCATGGATGATCTGCTGATAGGTCTTGGTATTCACCTTCTTCAGATGATCGAACGCACCCATCTCGAACCACTCCTCCGCCTGCGGATTGGCAGGGATAACTTTCCCCGCGGCATCGGTAATGAAGCCGTACTTTTGGAAAGCGTTTATCATCGATGCAAGCGGCGCGCTCTGAGGCGAGGCATCGGGATGTATAAGAATATCGTAGTAGAGTGAAGAAGCCCGCACCACTTCGGCTGTGTCCTCGAACGCGATCACCTGATCAACCAGGTCGATGTTCTCAAAGACGGGAACAGCGTTCCGCTTAGTGATCCACGTGATGTGGCTTTGCGGTAGGCTCTTTTTGATCGCGGGAAGTATCGCCGTTGTTCGCAGGACATCACCAAGCGCGTCGAGCTTAATAATGATTATCGAGTTTTCGGGGCGGTCTCCGGTGACGGGTGAATATTCCGCGCAGTTATCGCATACGCGTCCTTCGAGCTTGTTGAACCTGCACGGCCTGTCACCCGGAAAATGGGTGCAATCGGGTTTAAGTATCATCTTCCCGCCTCCGAGATTATCTGTTTGAAGAGCTCAGGCATCTGATTGAAGCCGTTGGCCGAAACTTTTTCTGAAATGTAGCCCTTGAAATCGAAATTCTCCCTCGCTTCAAAGAATTTCATAACGCCTTCGGCTATCGCCCCGGGTGACTCGGGTTCGATCACGAAACCCGACTTCCCCTCGTCAACAAACTCTGCCAAACCACCAACCCTGGTTACCAGCACCGGTTTCAGAAAGCCGTAGGCGACATTGAGTATCCCCGACTGTGTACCGCTCCTGTAAGGGAGGATCACCAGATCGGCAGGCTCGTAATATTTGTAAACCTCTTCGTTCGAAATGAACTTGTTTATCATGTAAACAGAGGAGCCGATATCATGCTTTTTGATGATCTCGCTGTAGAAATCGAACTCGTCGTAAAACTCGCCCGCCACGAGGAGCTTTATCGAGGGGTCGCGTTTTATCAGTTCCGGCATCGCGTCGAGGAGGATATCGAGGCCTTTGTATTTTCTTATATAGCCGAAAAAGAGGATGACTTTTGAGTCGCGGGGGAAACCGAAAGATATCTTAGCCTCTTCTGAAGTGAGGCCTTCCTGGGCTGTGTAGCAGTCGTAAACGGGAAGCTCGCTCCGGTAGATCTTGCGCGCGCCGGCGGTGTTCTTAAGTTCATCGGCAACTTTCGCCGAAAGTGTGAGGAATGAGCCAGCGTTCTTCAGACCGATCTTTGTAAGCGTGTGGTCGATGAAACTTCCTTCGTGGGAGATGTAATTCTCGGTGATAAAGAGGATCCTGTTGCCGTAGTGCTTTTTAATCAGTCCTGATATCACGCGGTGGCATGGACCGAAGAAGGGCTGCCACCAGTCGAACACGACCAGATCAGCATCCTCGGCGACAATTCGCTTTGCCACGGAAACCCAGTTGAACGGATTGACCGAGTTGATCAGCCGCTCGTTCGGGGCCTTTTTGATGTTCTTTTCACTTTTGTCGTACTGCGTCGTACCGGGAAAGAGGATCGAGGGGTAAAGAAGCTTGTAGTTTATAACTTTTACTTCAAACTCATCCTTCAGAATATCATACAAACTCGACACGAACAGGGAGTTCCCGCCCCTGTACGGGTATGCCGGTCCGACCAATACTATCTTTTTTCTGCTCATTCTCAAAATTCAAAAAACTAAAGACGAAATATAAGAAAGTGTGAACTGTGATATTTAAGGTTACGCGGATTAAACGGATTTAACACAGATTCCACAGATTATTAAGAATCCGTGAAATCCCCCGAAGGGGCAGGCGTGCATAATCTGTGAAATCTGTGTAACTTTTTTAATTGCCTAGTGATTCAAGCATAAAGATCTGCTGAGAGAGGTGCCCATCATAGGCTTCGCAGTTGAGGTAGCGGATGCCCTTCTGCTGGCAATAGACGGAGAGGGAGCCATCATCGGTGACGGTGGCGGCTGACTGCAGCACAACATTGATCCCCTTTGCTTTCAGGGCTTCGAAATCATCGCGTTCCACGACGAAATAGAAATCATTCGGTGATGTGCCTTTAACCCAGTGGACATCAGCCGCGTCCCTGGCGTATGTACCGCCCGGCAGGTAATCCTGAAGCGAGTAGCCGCGTCTGTTGTTGTGCACCGCGATAACCGTATCAAACTTTTCGAGCATCCCGGTTATCCGGTTTGCAAGTTCCGCGACAGCTTTTTCTGCAGCAGGTGAAGTGCCGCCATTATTTGCCAGGGTTTTCCTGATTCCGGCGGGGGTGAATATCCTGTTCGGATCGAATTTATACGACCTCCCGTTAAGTCTGAAAGGGATCAGCCTCGTACCGGAAGCCCGAAGCTCGATAAACGAGCTTTTCTGTGACTTGAGTATGGTGTTCATTGCTTCGACACCGGTGTTCTCATCGTCATGAAGCACGATGAACACCTTTCCGCCCGTGTTTCGGTAGTTCTGAAAACGGAACACCACTTCCCCGTCGCCGATCCGGTGGGTGATCAACGTATCTGACGACTGTTGCGTGATCTCATGCGGCTGCTCAGCCGGGACAGCCGGTTTTTCAGCCGAACATGATGTGAGGAAAAGCAGGGGCGAGATCAGGTAAATGCTGAGTGCACGGATAGTTTTTTGCATCAGCGTGACTGCTCCTTGAACATTAAACAATAAGACATTGCGGTAACTCCGTACATGATAATAGTGAAAAGTTGTTTTCCCGGTCTCTAAGATAGTAAATTTAGTGTTTAGTGTAGAGTGTAGAGTTATTAGTGTAGAGTGTAGAGTGTAGAGTGTGGATCACATTTCACATTTCACATTTTCCTTAATCTACCTTAAGAGAATTTCATAAACCAGTTCATCGTTTCGGGGGTGGCGGCGGCTGTAAGTTTGTACAGTTAATTTTTGAAAAAAGGAATTGAAAACAATGGCCAACACGATATTACATAAAGCTGATACTCGCGGTGATGCCGACCACGGTTGGCTGCACAGCAGACACACATTCAGTTTCGCGAATTATTACGATCCTTCACGGATGCACTTCGGCGCGCTCCGCGTGCTGAACGACGACTACGTAGCACCGGGGATGGGCTTCGGCACTCACCCGCACGACAACATGGAAATTATCTCGATCCCTCTCGAAGGAGATCTTGAGCATAAAGACAGTATGGGAAATGTAGCCGTTATCAGGCACGGTGACATCCAGGTGATGAGCGCCGGCACAGGCATCAGACACAGCGAATATAACAAGAATGACGACCAGCCCGTGAAATTCCTCCAGATCTGGGTGTTCCCAAACAAGAGAAATGTTACCCCCCGGTACGATCAGATAACGCTGAACATCGAAGACAGAAAAAACCGCTTCCAGCAGATAGTGTCACCCAATCCGGATGACGAAGGTGTGTGGATCCACCAGAACGCATGGTTCCACATCGCCGATCTTGAGAAGGGAACTTCGCTCGACTACACAATCAAAGGTGAAGGAAACGGCCTCTATGTTTTCGTTCTCGCCGGCGATGTGGCTGTGGAAGGCCAGGAATTGAACTCCCGTGACGGCTTCGGCATTTGGGATATTAACAGAGTAAATTTTACAGCAACAGGCAACACTTCCCTCCTTCTGATGGAAGTACCGATGAATATTTAACGAATTAACAATAAAAAACGGAGAATAGTAAAATGGCAACTTCAAAATGGAATCTCGATCCTTCACACTCAGAGATCGGCTTCAAAGTAAAACACATGATGTTCACCAATGTTTCGGGCAAGTTCAATGCTTTCGAAGCTACCGTAACCAATGAAGACGACAACTTCGAAACCTCGAAGATCTCCTTCTCGGCTGATGTCGCTTCGATCGATACCAACAATACCGACAGGGACAACCACCTGAAGAGCGCAGACTTCTTCGAAGTGGAGAAATTCCCGAAACTCACTTTCGTTTCAACCGGCGTTAAGAAGACCGGCGAAGGCAGCTATGTAGTATCAGGCGACTTCACCATCAAAGATGTAACCAAGACCATCGACCTTGATGTTGAGTACAGCGGTCTGATGAAAGACCCCTGGGGTAACACCAGAACCGGCTTCGTGATCACCGGAAAGATCAACAGAAAAGACTTCGGTCTTACCTGGAACGCGGCCCTCGAAACCGGCGGCGTCCTGGTGGGTGACGAAGTGAAGATTGCCCTGGACGTGCAGCTGCTCAAGACGGCCTAGCGCTCGCCAACTCAACGGGCTGACGTGCGATAATTGCAGGCTCCCCGAACCATCGGG
>RHKR01000237.1 GCA_008363265.1 Chlorobiota bacterium | reverse complement strand
CCGGCGAGTCGGGTGGTATCACCCAGCACATCGGTGCTTACAAAGTTGAAGTCAAGCCGGGTCACTACATCACATTCCTCGACACCCCGGGTCACGAAGCGTTCACAGCAATGAGAGCACGTGGAGCCCAGGTGACCGATATTGTAATTCTTATCGTCGCGGCCGATGATGCAGTGATGCCTCAGACCGTTGAAGCCATTTCTCACGCGCAGGCCGCCAATGTTCCTATCGTTGTGGCGATCAACAAGATCGACAAACCCGGCGCGAACATGGAAAAGATCAAGCAGCAGCTTGCCGACAGGAATGTTCTGGTTGAAGAATGGGGCGGAAGATACCAAAGTGTTGAAATATCAGCGAAAAAAGGTTTGAATATCGATGTGCTGCTCGAGAAGATACTTCTCGAAGCAGAAATACTTGACCTCAAGGCCAATCCCGACAGGGAAGCAAGGGGTGTGGTTATCGAGTCACAGCTCGACAAGGGACGTGGGGTTACCGCCACTGTTCTTATCCAGAAAGGCACCCTTAAACAGGGCGACATCTTCGTGTGCGGTAATCAGCACGGCAGGGTAAGAGCCATGTTCGATGAGAGAAATAAAAAACTTCATGATGCCCCTCCCTCGACCCCCGTGCTCGTGCTCGGATTTGAAGGAGCCCCTCAGGCGGGTGATCAGTTTATTGTGGTTGATTCCGAAAGAACAGCCCGTGAGATCGCCGTTAAGAGGCAGCAACTCAAGAGGGAACTCGACAGTAAACAGGTACGCCATATAACGCTCGATGAGATCTCGCGTCAGATATCGATCGGTGGTGTCTCTGAACTTCCGATCATCGTTAAAGGTGACGTTGACGGCTCGGTTGAGGCTGTTTCCGACTCACTTATGAAGCTTTCCACCGAGGAAGTTAAAGTACGCGTGATCCACAAAGGTGTAGGCGCCATTTCCGAGAGTGATGTTCTCCTCGCCAACGCGTCGAGCGCGATCATTATCGGTTTCCATGTCAGGCCGAACCTCGCCGCAAGGAAACTTGCCGAGACTCAGAAAGTGGACATCAGAATTTACAACATCATTTACGACGCCATCAACGAGGTGAAACAGGCACTCGAAGGTATGCTTTCGCCGATCCTTTCGGAAGAGATCACCTCAACTGTTGATGTAAGGGACACTTTCAAGGTGCCCAAAGTCGGAACCGTTGCCGGTTGCTACGTGCTCGAAGGAAAGATCACCAGGAACGACAAGGTAAGAGTGATCAGGGATGGGCTTGTGATATTCACGGGCGACATCTCCTCACTTAAGAGGTTCAAGGATGATGTGAAAGAAGTTGATACCAACTACGAGTGCGGTATCAGTCTGTACAACTTTAACGATCTAAAGGTCGGCGACCAGATCGAAGGTTTCAAAGTTGTAGAAACCAAGAAGAAACTCGACTGATCCGGGCCGTAAGGAAGATAACAGGAGAATTATGGGGCACAGAGTAGAGAGACTCGCCAGCCAGATAAAAGATGAGTTAAGCATGATAATGCTTCTCAAATACAGTAACAGTCCTTTCGGTATGATCACCATCACCGGCGTGCGCCTTACTGCCGATCTCAGGCTGGCCAAGGTTTATTTCTCTGTTTTTGAGCGGACCAAAAGAAAAGAAGCCCTTGAGAAGGTGAATAATGACACACCCGCGATCAGGCACGAGCTCGCCTCGAAGATCAGGGTGCGCTTTATGCCCGAACTCAGGTTCTACATTGATGATACCGCTGACCAGGTGGAAAAGATCGAAAAACTGCTGAAGGAGATTCACAAGAATGATAACCAGGTCGGTAACGAACTATCAGGAAATTGATTTCGTTGCCGGTCAGACCATACTTGTTGACAAGCCTCTGGATCTGACATCATTCGATGTCATTTACAGGTTGAGAAGATTCCTTCACATTAAGAAGATCGGCCACGCGGGTACACTCGATCCGAAGGCGACAGGCCTGCTGATCGTTTGCACAGGGAAATCGACAAAAAAAATCGATTCTTACATGGGACTCCCGAAAGAATACACCGGTACCATGATGCTGGGTGAGCAAACCCCCTCGATGGATAGGGAGACTGAAGTCCATATTTCATCCGACACCAGCCATGTAACGCCGGAGTTGCTGAAGAAGGCAGTTGAAGAGCTTACGGGTGAGATCGAACAGATCCCGCCGATGTACTCGGCTGTTGCGAAGAACGGAACCCGGCTCTATTCGCTTGCCCGGCAGGGTAAAACGATTGAAAGGGAACCCCGCAAGGTTGTCGTGGAACAGTTTGAAATAACCGGCTACTCCCATCCGGTGATTTCTTTCAGGGTTGTTTGTTCGAAAGGGACCTATATCAGAGTACTGGCACACGATCTCGGTGAAAAACTCGGATGTGGTGCCCACCTTTCATCGCTCAGAAGGACCGCGATCGGGGATTTCCGGGTTGAAGATGCTTTAACCATACAGGAATTCGGCGATCACATAAAAAACTTAGTGCGGACAGAGACTTAAAAAATGAAAATATACCGTGACCTTAAGGAGCTGGAAAGGTCTGATAACACGATAATCACCGTCGGTACATTCGACGGGGTGCATCTCGGGCATCAGATCCTTCTTGATATCCTTAAAAACCGGGCGAAAGAGACCGGCGGAAGGTCGCTTTTGATAACTTTTGATCCACATCCCCGCCAGGTGGTATTTAAGGGCGGCGATATCAGGCTTCTCACATCAATTGACGAGAAGTTGCGCATTCTGGAAAGTCTTGGCATCGATGAGGTGTTCATTATAAACTTTACACTCGAATTCTCGGAATTGGACGCGGAATCGTTCTTTACCCGGTACATAATCGAGGGTACAGGGATAGGTGAGATCATCGTCGGTTATGATCACAGGTTCGGTAAAGGCCGGAGCGGTGACGAAAATTTCATCAGAAAATTGTCAGAAAAATTTGGTTTCAAAGTAACTTATGTTGAGGCTGTAATGCAAAATCAGACCAATATCAGCAGTACACAAGTAAGAAAGCTGCTCGCCGAAGGTAACGTTAAGGCGGCCGCTGAACTTCTTGGGCGTGATTATGAGATATTCGGAGAAGTTATCCATGGAGACAAGCGCGGCAGGGAACTGGGATACCCCACGGCCAATTTGGAATGCGATTCAGATAACAAACTTCTACCCGCAAACGGTGTTTATGCGGTAATGGTGGAACTCGACGGCAACAACTTTAAAGGAGTATTGAATGTCGGCCGACGGCCAACCTTCAACCTGAAGGATCTTGCAGTCGAAGTTCACCTCATCGATTTCGCCGGTCACGATCTTTACGAAAAGACGCTCCGGGTGAAATTTATCGACAGGATCAGGGGTGAAATGCGTTTTATCGCGAAGTCGGATCTCGTGGAACAGATCCAGAAGGACAAGGATACCGCTCAGGCGATCCTCGGGAATTTATAACAATTAATTAATTTGCCCCGGTAATTTCTGGGGCAGGATCGTACAAACAAAACAGGAATAAACAATGACAAATCAGGAAAAACTTGAGATAATCAAGAAACATGGCGCTAATGAGCAAGATTCAGGCAAAGCTGAAGTGCAGATCGCTCTGTTAACCAAGAGGATCAATGATCTTACAGCGCATTTCCAGGCTCACGCGAAAGATCACCACTCGAGAAGAGGCCTTCTGATGCTGGTTGGTAAAAGAAGAAGATTGCTCGATTATCTTATCAGAAAAGATATCAACAGATACAGAGCCATAATAAAAGAATTGAATATCAGAAAGTAAGGTTTTAAATGATGTACACAAAAGAAGTTGAAATTGGCGGCAAGATACTGAGCTTTGAGACGGGGCGTTTCGCCCGTCAGGCTGCAGGCTCGGTAATGGTCCGTTACGGTGACACGATGGTTCTTGTCGCCGCAGTAGCTTCTCCAAAGGCAATGGAAGGTATTGATTTCTTCCCTCTACAGGTTGAGTACCGTGAAAGATTTTCCGCTGTCGGCAAGTTCCCCGGCGGTTTCTTTAAGAGAGAAGGAAAGCCTTCCGAAAAAGAGGTCCTAACCGCAAGGTTGATCGACCGCCCCATCAGACCCCTCTTCGACGATAATTACCGCAATGAAACACAGGTTATAGCCAACACGCATTCGTTCGACAGAGAGAACGATCCCGATGTTATCGCCATTTGTGGCGCTTCGGCTGCCCTTGCTGTTTCAGACATCCCATTCCTCGGCCCAATCGCCGGTGTGAGAGTGGGAAGAGTTGACGGTGAATTCGTGGTTAACCCGACATTCGATCAGCTCGCCAAAAGCGATATCGAGCTCGTAGTTGCCGGTACCGAAGATTCGATCATGATGGTTGAAGGTGAAGCTCACGAAGTTTCGGAAGAGGTAATGCTTGGCGCCCTCGCGTTCGCGCAGGAACAGGTTACCAAGATCGTTTTGGCGATCAAGGAATTTGCCGCTGAATGTGGCAAGCCGAAAATGGTTGTCACTCCAAAGGAAATTGATCAGGATCTCCTCGCTGATGTCAAAGCACTTGCCTACGACAGACTCGATGCCATTATCAGCACTGTAATGGAAAAACAGGAGAGAAGCAACGCTTTCGACGCGGTTTCCAAAGAGACCAACGAAGCTCTTGCCGAGAAATACCCTGAAATGGAGAACACCATTAAAGGTATCATTCACGATTTCCAGTATGAACTGATTCGCAAGTGCATCCTCGAGAAAAATCTCAGACTCGACGGTAGAAAAACACACGAGATCAGAAACATTACCGTAGAACTCGGCGTTCTTCCCAGAACCCACGCTTCAGCTCTCTTCACAAGAGGTGAAACACAGAGTCTCACGACCCTCACCCTTGGTTCGAAGAATGATCAGCAGACCATCGACGGTCTTATGGAAGAGTCGGTAAAAAGATTCAATCTTCACTACAACTTCCCACCTTTCTCGGTTGGTGAGGTTGGAAGA
>RHKR01000236.1 GCA_008363265.1 Chlorobiota bacterium | reverse complement strand
ACTTCAGATAGAGTATGCAGCGGAAATGGGGATCGAACACCACCTCGGTTTGACCTGTGATCCGATAATGGGCCTTGTGCAGGTTCCGTGCATCGAAAGGAACGCCTTCGCGGCTGAAAGGGCGCTTAACACTGCAACTTTTTCCCTTCTTTCAGACGGGCAGCACCTCGTTTCATTCGACAAGATCGTTAAAACGATGAAACAGACGGGGCACGACCTCCCATCGATCTACAAGGAGACTTCAGAAGGCGGGATTGCTTACTTCTACAAAAAGAGAAGCTGATCAGACTGTTTTAAGTTTTCCCTCGAGGTTGGCCACATAGCGGAGGTAGATTTTCCTCATGCCGTCCATAACATTTATGTGCTGACGATAAACATCGCTTAGCACCGCGAGGTTGTGCCGAAGGTCTTCAGGGCAACCGGCCGGGCAGTTTTCAAATTTCAGATCGAACGCTGCAAGCTCCTCTGTATGCCTTGCAACCGTTGCTGTAAGACCTTCGATAACATCACCAATTCTCCGTTTGAAGCTGTCACAATCGTAGACAATTCTCTCCCGGAAACGCTCTTTTTCACTACCGTCAAGATATCCATATCTGTTAATATCAACTTCGAGCAGTTGCAACCGTCCTATGAACTCGGAATCGTATTCCGCGAGCCGGTTTCTGAGGCTAAGAAGCTCATCGACAGTTGTTTTTAGATGGGTTCTAAGTTCGCGCAGTTCTTCGAGGGTGTCCTGCATCCGTTTCTCCGTATCGTCATAAATTTAAACAAACTGTTTGCAATTTAATAACTTAGCGGCTCAAGCCCAATCAGGTTTTTATTTTATTTGAAGTGTTGCCGCTGCGCCCGCGTTCTTTCTTATTGCTTTCTCAGGAATTTTTGACAAATTTGACGACTTGCTTTTTATTCTTACGAAAAAGGAAACCATACGAGAGATGAGAACAATAATAGAACCTTTCAGAATTAAATCGGTTGAGCCGATCCGCTTCACCACCCGCGAGGAGAGGGAAGTGATACTGAAGAACGCCGGCTTCAACCCCTTCGCGATCCACGCTGATGATGTGCTGATCGACCTTCTTACTGATAGCGGCACTTCAGCAATGAGCTCTGACCAGTGGGCCGGCGTGATGATGGGGGACGAATCGTACGCCGGATCAAAAAGTTTTTACAAATTCGACTCGGCCGTGAAGAACATCACCGGCTTCAAGCATGTGATCCCCACCCACCAGGGAAGAGCCTCCGAAAAGATACTCTTCACTATCGTCGGCGGCGAAGGAAAATTCATCTGCAACAACACCCACTTTGATACAACCCGCGCGAATGTTGAATACTCAGGCGCGGTTGCCGAAGATTTCATGACCGAAGTGGGGCGTCACCCTGAAATGCGCGCCGACTTCAAGGGAAATATGGACATCCCCGCGCTGGAAGCTTTCATTCAGAAAACAGGTGCCGAAAACATTCCGCTTGTAATGATAACAGTTACCAACAACTCAGGCGGCGGTCAGCCCGTTTCGATGCAGAATATCCGCGAGACGAAGGAAGTATGTAAAAAATACGGCATCCCCCTGTTCCTCGATGCATGCCGCTTCGCCGAGAACGCTTATTTTATTAAAAAGCGCGAAAAAGGTTACGAGAACAAAACACCCCTCGAGATAGCTCAGGAGATGTTCTCTTATGCCGACGGCTGCACGATGAGCGCCAAAAAGGATGCTTTTGCCAATATCGGCGGCTTCCTTGCAATGAACGATGACGACATCGCCATGAAATGCCGCAACCTCCTTATTGTAACAGAAGGTTTTACCACTTACGGTGGTTTGGCAGGACGCGACCTTGAGGCAATTGCCCAGGGACTGGTTGAGATACTCGACGAGCACTACCTGCAATACAGGATCCGCAGTACCGAATACCTCGGCGAGAAACTTATCGCCAACGGTGTGCCGATCCTCGAACCACCCGGAGGACACGCGATCTACCTTGACGCGAAACGGTTCGCACCCCACATCCCCGCGCATCAGTTCCCGGGGCAGGCGATAGTTTGTGAGCTCTACCTTGATGGTGGAATAAGATCGTGCGAGATCGGCAGCGTTATGTTCGGACACACCCTCCCCGACGGTACATTCGTCCCCTCGGCGATGGAGCTCGTCCGCCTCGCGATCCCGAGAAGGGTTTATACCCAGAGCCACTTCGACTATATGATCGAGTCGATAATCGATGTTCATAAACGGAGAAATGAGCTGAAAGGGATGAAAATAGTGGAACAGGCACCGATGCTCAGACATTTTACGGCTAAATTCGACTATGTTTCTTAAGACAAACTTCAAACTGAAGTTCGGACACGACTTCGATTCGCTGGTCTGGAGGCTGATGATAACCAACCCTGCCCTACTTACGGTAGAGGAGCGCGATCCTGAAAAAAAGGACGCCTTCTACCATGTCTTCGACCTCCGGACCGGTAAACCGCTCCTAAAAAAATTCAGCGCGCCTGACAATTTCTGGAGCGGCATCGAGGCTGTTATAGGCTACCGCGTTTACTTCCACGGCTACAAATCGGCCGGGCTCCCATACCATAAAGGTATCTTTGTGTGGGACCTCGACCGCGGCGACTTCATCTGGAAGAACGAGGAACTCGGCTGGATGTTCCGTAACCAGGAGGGAATCTACGCGTTCAGGCAGAAGTTTGAGTCGCAAGACTACTTCCTGCTCGATCCCGAAACGGGTGAAGTGCTGGCCGAACTCGGCGGCGACTCCGACAGGATCCATGAAATGGCCGAACTTGAGGGGCTGAAGGATGACTACAGCGCCTACACTTACCCCGAAAACTTTGTTTTTTCAGCCTGGAACACAGGCGGTTACCTCGAGACCCTCTTCCCCCCCGACGCGATCAAAAGCGAAGCGGAGGTCTTCAGCAGCAACGGTATCGTCTTTCTAAACATCCACTCGGGCAACCCGAAGGATGGCTTCTCGAACGAACTGCTGGCCGTTGACCCCGAAAAAAAGAAGGTTCTGAAGCGGTTCACTCTGAACACCCGCTCCAGGAACATGATGGCTGAAAGCTGTTTTATTTGGAATGACCTCCTTTTTCTCGCCTACGGGAAAAAGAGAATTGAGGTCAGGGAGATAAGAAAATGACACACGAAGAGAGACGACTGCTGCTTAAGGCGGCACGGAACAGGATAGAGCGCCACCTCGGACTAACCAATGAAGTGGTGCACCTCCCCGCGGAAGGGGTGTTTGACACCCTGAGCGGATGCTTCGTTACGCTCCACGCCCACGGCGACCTGCGCGGATGCATCGGCTTCATCAGGGCCGTTGAGCCGCTCCGCAAAACGATAGAGGAGGCTGCAATTCTTGCTGCCACTGAAGACCCCCGCTTTCCACCTGTGAACGCGCGGGAGTGGCCCCATGTTTCGATCGAGATATCGGTGCTCACACCCCCGTTCGATATGGATAACTACGATGATATTGTGGTCGGCAAACACGGCCTCATCGTCCGTGAAGGGCACCGAAGCGGACTCCTTCTTCCCCAGGTGCCGATAGAGCACGGTATGAACAGGGATGAATTCCTCGATGCCCTCTGCCAGAAAGCTGGTCTTTCACCCAGGTTATGGACCCAAAAACAACTGAAACTACAGGCTTTTACCGCCGAGGTTTTCTCGGAGGAGGAACACAATGGTTGAGATCAGACGACCGGCAGTGGCCGGTATGTTCTACCCCGCCAACCCTGAAAAACTTCAGGCCCAGTTGACCGGCCTCTTTGACAGGGTTGAGAAAAAACCAAAAAAAGACCTCGCCGTGCAGGGAATTGTAGCCCCACACGCGGGTTATGTTTACTCCGGTCTCACAGCCGCCTATGCATACAAACCCCTCGCGGAGAAGAAATACACCAGGATAATCATCCTTTCGCCGAGCCACCGTGAGTATTTCGGCGGCATTTCGATCTATGACGGCGATGCTTGGGACACCCCGCTCGGTCGGGTGAAAATAGCGAAGGATGTGGCCGAGAAAATGGAGGCATCATCCCCCGCGATAATGCGCAGCATGGCCGGCCACCGCGATGAGCACGGCGTTGAAGTGCACCTCCCCTTCCTGCAGCACCTTTACGGACACGATTTCGAGTTCGTTCCCGTGGTAATGGGGGACCAGTCACATAATAATATTATAGAGCTCTCCCACGCGCTGCTTGAAGTGATGGATGACGATACGCTTATTGTCGCCTCGAGCGACCTTTCACACTTTTACTCAAAGTCTGTGGCGAACACCCTTGACTCGGTAATGGCCGACAGGATCGTGCACTACGACCCCGATGCCCTCGAGAACGACCTCAGCAACCGCATTACCGAAGCCTGCGGCGGTGGACTCTTGGTGGCGATGATGAAAGCAACCAAACGCGCGGGCGTTAGGCACTCACTTCTATTGCACAGGTCGGATTCAGGCGATGTTAGCGGCGACAATTCATCGGTTGTGGGCTACCTCGCCGCCTCATTTTACAATTAGAAGGCCGCCATGAAGAAGAGAATCGCCTTCATCGGCACGGGAAGAAAGGCATGGTCGCTAGCGCAGGCCTTCCGTGAGGCAGGCTATGAGATCGCCTTCGCCGTCAGCCGTACCGGGAAAAACCTCCGCCATTTCACCGCGCATTTTAAGATCGGCAACACCCCCAAGTCAACAGAGGAGCTGAAAGCCGCTTTTGCCGAACCGTTAACTGTCTTTTTGGCGGTGCCCGACTCCGAGATCAGTCCCGTCGCCATCGAGCTCGCGCTCCTCGACTTGCCGGTCGAAGGGTCACTTTTCGTTCACCTTTCCGGCTCCAAGAACTCTGGTGAGATCTACCCACTGCTTGAAAAGGGCGCGCTTACAGGAACGCTGCACATCCCGCAGACATTCCCGACCACAGACCCCGTTTCGATCCAGGGACTGCCCGTCGCGGTTGAGGCATCATCCCCGGA
>RHKR01000235.1 GCA_008363265.1 Chlorobiota bacterium | reverse complement strand
AGGCAGGGCACTTTTTGAGGTTTTTAAAACGCGATTTTGTGGGAAACTTCCTTCCGGAGAACGGGGTTAACCCAATATCCGGCAAATTTAGTGGGATTAACACACCTAAAGTGCCTGATATCCGAATTATTGTGGGATTTTCAAATTTTCTCACGAGACCGGTGAAAATCACAAAAAATGGGCTCGTGAGAAAATGGCACTTTTAAAACCGCGTATTTGAGCCAAAATCGAGGGGTAAAAATGGCGATTTTCTCACGAGAGAAAATTTCCGGGCCCAAAATGGCCTCGTGAGAAATTTTGTATTTTTGAAAAGATCCAAAAAAAGTGACTTAACCTGTTGTATTACAACAGGTTACAGCGATTTTTAAGGTACCCTCAAATTTTCTCACGGGAAAACCGTCATTTTTACCCGTTAACGGGGGTCAAATGCACACGCTTGAACAGTCAGTCAGTATGTCAAAGAACATTAACAGTTATTAGCTATTAGCGATTAGCGATTAGCGATTATCCGCCGCGGAGAATCACATTTCACATTTCACATTTAAAAATCACCATTTCATAACATAAGGTTTAAAGCTCTTCTCGTTGTCGGTGATCACTGACGCTATCTGCTTCGAGTTGAGTATGATAATATCGTTCACGGTCATGGTTTTACCTTTGTATTTCACTTCGGAGTATAGCCGTTCCATCACCTTTTTAGCAACGGTGTGCCGGACATCGTCGGGGAGTTTTCCTCCCTGCGACTGAAGTTTGGGTGAGCGGGAGAGGATCGAGAGGATGGTCCTGTCGACCACCACCGGCCGGTAAGGTTCGATCAGATCGTAAGTGAGTGCCGGCTTTCCCTTCACTTCAGCGTGAAGAAACGGGATGTTCGGATTGAGCCCCGCGAGCACGGCCGCGGCCAGCACCTTGCTGTAAAGTATCCCGTAGCCGTAGTTGAACATTTGGTTCACAACATTAACCGCGTTCTGGTGCTCCCGCGATGTAAACCCGTAAGAGGGTGGCACGATGGTTTTTATCACCGCCCAATACGAGACCGCGGCACTCCCCTCGTATCCGAAAAGGCTACCGCGGAAATGCTCAGTTTCTCCCTTTGCCTGAACCGCGGACACTTTTTCCGCAAGGGCCTCCATCTCTTCGATCGACCGTTTTATAATGGCCTGCTGATCTTCAGAGAGCCTCTTGTTCTTGGTAATATACCTGATCAATGCCACCTGGTTTGTGATCTTACCCCAGACAAGGTTCTTCACGATCATCTTTCCCTTGTCGGTTCTGGCGGCCCATGCCTGCGAAGTGGAGACACTGTTCGCCCCGGAAGCAACCGCGAACACAACAGCGTAGGGCTTCCCCAGATCGTCAAAATAATTTACGAGCACCTTGTTGTCGATGCACAGCTTCACGGCATCCGCTGAAATGGTGGTGCCGTGCGAGTTGATCACGAGTGAAGAGAGTTTGTTCGCGTAAGCCTCGCCGATCACCTTTCCTTCACGCCTGACCACTATCTTGGGCCCCGACTTGCCGATATGCGCGAAATTGCCGCTGATCAGCATGTCGAGACTCTCAACAAACTTGTTGTAATAAACCTTCCGCTTCTTCTCAACAAGTTTCCTTGCTTCCTTTTCCGTCTCTTCAGCTGTGGGAAGTGTGGCCCCATCCGGTTTAGCCGTATCTTCAGGCTTAAAGGCGGGTGTTTTTTCTTCCTGTTTCAGCGGCCTGATAGCCGCACCAAGGTTACGGATAAAGCCCCTGTTACCCGTGTCGCCTTTGATGATCTCAGGATATTTCCTCAGGAGGGAGAATGCCTCCTCTTCCTTTTTTATTTTCCCGGCCTTTATCATCCCGTCGATCTTCGCCGCGAGGTGTTTCATCATTTCGTTCCTGATGGCTTCAAGCTGCTCCGTGGTGTCATAAGGGGTATAATACCGGTTGAACCCTTCAACGGAATCGCGGAGCTTGTTCAGGGCGTCCTTCAGTTCGAGTTGCTGAATTGTCAGCGAGATCTTCCGGTTGATCGCTTCCAGCTTGGCCGGCGCTATCGTTCTTTTTCCCTCGTGAAAGCGTATCCCGCAGAAATCGAAACCTTCCGCTACCGGCACCACTTCCCTACCCGGGGCATTCAGGGCAAGTGAGAGGTTCTCCCTTATGAAATCTTCAACAAACTTCCTTCCGGCGGCGGCTTCATCTTCGGTTTTCCCGAAAATGATAATGTTGTCCGCATATCTTACATTCGCCACACCCTTTTCCTTCATAGCCTCATCCAGCGGATGCAGGTAAATGTTTGAAAGGAGCGGAGATAGAACACCACCCTGAGCGATCCCTTTTTCTGAACTTACATACTTCCCCCGGTGCACAAAACCCGTAAGTACCCACATTTCAAGAAGTTTAATAACACCCGTTTCACCGAACCAGCTTTGGCAGGCAGTAAAGAGTGTCTTCCGATCGATCGTGTCGAAGAAATTATCGATATCCAGATTTGCAGCATGGGTGTATTTTCGGTTTACGAAATCGGTAACCCTGCCGATCGCCTTGGGATGCCCCTTCCCCTCACGGTAGGCATAGCTTGTATCGATGAATTTTCTTTCGAACTGAGGGGCGAAGAAGATCGAGACGCAGTGCTGGGCGATCTTGTCCCTGACGGTCATCAGGGCGAGGGGGCGGTATTCCTTCTGAGGTTTGTTGGCTTTCTCGATGAAGAAGAGACGGTAGGGTTCGGGCACATATGTGCCGTTCACCACTTCGGAGCGGAGCGAAAGGAGGTTTTTATCCAAGTCACTTTCGAATTCCGATATGGTTACATTGTCGATCCCGCCGGACCGGCCTTTGGCCCTTACCTTGAGCCACGCTTCTTTTAGTGCTGCTTCGGAGAATACAGCTTGAAGATTTACCATCAGTTCACATCAGATCGAGAAGATCCTTCTTCACTTTAACGAGTGTGTAAGTAGTGCCTATTCTGATCCTTTTGCCTACACAGTTTTTACAAAGCGGATATATAAGAACCGAATCGGTCGCGGGATCGATCAGTTCCTCCGCCTTCTTCATTATCGCCTGCACATCCTTTTCTGTAAGATCACATTCAAAAACGCTGTACTGCACCCTCACCCCGTACTCCAGCAGAAAGTCCGACATCTTCTTCCGCCGCCTGTCTTTCGCCACATCATAGGTAACGAGATAGAACACCGGGCCCTCAGTTGAATTTTATCGTGTACTGGCCGAGGCCGTAAGCCGTGTTCTTCCCCATATTGACGAAAGAACCTGCCAAAAGCCATGGAATCGCTTCCTTTATTTCGCCTGCAAGGGTTATGCTGCCCGTCAGCCCGCTCATATCAAGAAAGGTTTTTTGGCGGTTCGAGTATCTCCCCCAATCGTAGATTTTAAGGTCGTTTTCCGTTATTCTGATCAGATCGAATTTGAAACCCGGCTTTATCTCACTGAATCCATCGCCTCCGTACAACCCGGAAAGTGCCAGATAGCGGCGTGTGATCCCGTTGAGAAGAACGGCTGGTGATATCTTCTTTCCGTCAAGAAGAACCTTACCGTCACCCTGCAGCCTCACCGGCGTGATGAAATCCAGCGTTACAGATCCCGTGTTACGGATATCCGGTTCGTCAGGCTGTGGAATCCGCTGAGGCAACAAAGCGGTCTTGACATTTTTCCCGTCGGAAGATAGTACTTCATCCTTGGAACCATCGTCAGATATGGAGCTGAAGCCTGCCACCTTGAACCGGGTGTTGTTCTTGCCAATTCCATTTTCACCTATGTTCTGGAAAACATAGACATAATATGGAAGTAGCTGCACCGATGAACCGAACAGTTTAAGCTCGATCCTCAGCCGGTCACCGGTTTTGTAGTGCGTCTTTCCGTCGACCGGTGGAGTCAGCACAAATGGGTGAGGTACCTTTCTGACCCCTTTCAGGTAGGGAATATGATCAGCCGCCAGTTCTGTCTCAAATATCCGGAAATAGGAACAGTTCCCTTTCAGCAGGCATCCGTCGCAGACGGGTTGTTTAGTAACACACACGGTTCTTCTGAACGACCAGGCAAATGCACCCCGGAGGAGAGACCCCATGTATTTTGGGGTCTCCAGGTCTCCGAGCAGTTCAAGAACTATCTCAAATCGGTAGATATCAAGAGGGGGAACTTTGTTCATCAGACATTCGCGTTGTAGCTTGATATTTTCTCCAACTCACTCTTGAGCGACTGGAAGGAAAGCCATGTTATATTATTCTCTGTCATTCGTTCTCTCATGGCCAAAGTCGGGCTGAAGAAGGAAATTATGAACAGCCTGGTGTACGAACCCAGCATTTTTTTAAGAGCAACAAGCTGATCGATGTCAGCAGCCTTTATTGCGCCCGATTTGCACTCAAAAACACAGAGATCGGTACCGTACATTGCAAGGATGTCGAACTCGTTCTTGTCGCGCTGGTCAGCGTAAACGATCTTCGTGTTCAGGGCAGGATTTGAAAAGGTCTTCGATTCTTTAATAACGTCGTAAGACGCCTTTTCGATCCACATCCCTGCAAGGTCTTCCATTAACGGATGGGCCGGACTTTCAGTTGCCTCAAAGAGTACCTCACCGTCCAGAACCAGTTTCAGATGGAAAGCACCCTTCTTGAACTCATATTTTGTGCCCTTCGACCTTCCTTTCTCCCACACCCTGCTGACGGGAAGTGAGTTAATGTTGTGGTGCGAAGCGGCAAAATCGAGCGCGAATTTGGAGAACTCTTTGAAGTGCTCCGAAAAAACAGCGATCAGTTGCCCGGAATGTTCAGAAACGAACGGAATTGACTGCTTCGTTTTCTGACCGTTGGCAAGGAGATACTCCGCGGGGGCAATATCGATATCAGATACCATATGCTGAACGGGTTCCTCATCTCCAAGCTCGATTATATTATGAGCCTCACTGTTCAGGTAGGCTGAGATTGCATTATTCTCGCGGGCTGCTTCATAC
>RHKR01000234.1 GCA_008363265.1 Chlorobiota bacterium | reverse complement strand
CTCATCCTGGGGAGTGGGGAGGCAGAGAAAGATTATCTCTGATTTGAGGACCGCGGACGCGAGATCATCCGTAAAAGAGAGCCGCCCGTTCCTGAAATTTCGTGCATAGACGACTTCAAGACCAGGTTCATAAATTGTAACCTGATTGTTGTTTAATTTTCTAAGTTTTTCCTGATCGTTATCGATGCAGATCACATCATTACCGACCTCGGCGAAGCACGTTCCGGTAACAAGACCTACATAGCCCGTACCAATTACCGCTATTTTCATATTGACCAATTTTAATTAATACTGAACTACAAATATAACTACGTTCGACCGAAAAACGGGGGTAATAAGCCTGAAATGGGAAAAGTTCACTAAATTTCAAATTACTCTTTTCAATTTTTTTTCCAAGGAAAAAATGGCCGAAGCATTATTTTTCATTCCACTCGCACTGCTGCTGCACAGTTACGTGGTGTACCCCCTTTTTGTGGCGTTGCTCGCCTCGATTTTCGGGAAGAAGTACCGGAAAGACCCGGGGTACCGCCCGACCGTTTCGGTGCTGATATCAGCCTACAATGAGGAAAAAGTGATCAGGGCCACCATCGACGCGCTTCTTGCATCCGACTATCCTCCTGAGAAGCTTGAGATAATTGTCGGAAGTGACAATTCGAGTGACAGGACGCCTGAGATAATGAATGAAATATGCGCGCGGGAGCCCAGGGTGAAATTCATGCAGTCAACTTCCCGTAAAGGAAAGCCCGGGATCATGAACTGGATCGCACAGGAGGCGAAGGGTGAAATATTTGTACTTTGCGACTCCAACATGCTCTTCGATGCCAAAGCCATCGCCAATCTTGTTGAGAATTTTTCGGATGAGCGTGTCGGTGGTGTATCAGGTGAGATACACCTGAAACAGACAGAACTGGCGAATCAGGAGACGAGTTACTGGGGATTTGAGTCGTGGTTGAAGCTGATGGAGGGGAAACTCGGCCGACTGATCGGAGCCAACGGCGGTATTTACGCCATAAGGCGGGAGAATTATTACAGGTACACGGAAGGTGTTCCGCAGCAGGATGATTTTATCACCACTTTGAAAGTGCTCACCAAAGGATCTGATTTTACCTACGACCGGACAGCTTTCGCCCATGAAGAGCCTTCCCTTTCCAATGAGATCGAGTTCAAGAGGAAGAAGAGGATACTTATAAGTAATCTTGGGAGTCTCAAATTTCTGAAGGAGTATTTTTTCCCGTTCAGGTCGTTCACCGCGTTCGCGGTATGGTCGCATAAGATACTCAGATGGATGACCGGTACATTCATGATACTTATGATGATTGGAGCCGCATTACTTGCCGCGCCATGGAATCTTTACTCTGTTTTTCTGGCCGCGATAGCCGCCACCGGTCTCACAGGTTTGTTGGGTGGCTGGTTGAACAAGAAGGGGGTAAAGATCAAATTATTACTGCTGTTTTACTATTTTTATGGAACCGTTTTGGCATTTATCTCCGGCACGATAGCTTTCGCTACAACCAAAACGAGCGCGACATGGGAACCTGTGAGAAGCAAGCCCGGCGGCGGTAGAAATTAGTTTTTTGATCAATAGTTAGGATACATACATGACAGATAAAGTGATCGCAATAGTTGGCATGGGAGGCGGGATCGGCTATGGAGTCGCCCGGAAGTTCGGAAAACAGAACTTTGTAGTCGCAATGATCGGCAGGAACGGAAAGAAACTCCGGGAATACAAAGACATGCTTGAGGCTGAGGGGATAAAATCAGAATTTTACGTGGGAAATGCCGCGGATGAGTTCTCGCTCAGGGATGCTTTGAGGAGGATCGAGGAAGAACTGGGTACACCCGACGTACTCCACTATAATGTTGCTCACATCAGAAACAAACCCCTTCTCGAAGAATCGGTTCAGGAGATGGTTCACGATTTCAAAATGAACGTTTTTGGCGCTATAGTTGCTTCGCAGGAAGTGATTCCCGGAATGAAGAAACGCGGAAACGGCTGCATACTTCTAACCGGTGGAGGTTTCGCGCTTTATCCCGATCCGAATTTCGGTTCGCTTGGTGTGGGGAAGGCGGGGATCAGGAATCTTAATCTTTCACTTGCCAAGGCACTTGAAGGCTCCGGTGTATATGTCGGTACGGTCACGGTTTGCGGGATAGTGAATGCTTCAAATCCTGTACACAATCCTGAGAACATTGCTTCAAAATTCTGGGAGATCTACACTTCCCGCAAGAACGGGACCGAGATCATCCTGTAGAATCAACTGATAAACTAAATACTGTTTTTTCAAAGGAGTAAGAATGTATTTTGCAAAGGGAATGCGGCTTCTACCGGTGGTGTTGCTGCTGCTGGTATTCAGCGGTTGCGGTGAGAAGGGAAGTAACGGCCAGAACAGTGGTGGTGAGTATGCAACGGTTGAAAGGATCACCGACGGCGATACCTTCTCCGTGACCTTCAACGGCCGGAAAGAGAAGATCAGACTTATCGGCATCGACACCCCTGAATCGAGAAAGAACAAACAGTCTGAAAAACAGAGTGACAAAGAGAATATCGATCAGGAAACCATTATCGCTATGGGCAAAGAAGCAAAGAAGTTCATCTCATCCCTCATCAAAAAAGGTGACCGGGTGATGCTGGAGTTCGATGCTCAGGAACGTGACCACTACGGCAGGTTCCTCTGCTATGTATATCTTGAAGACGGCAGGATGCTGAACGAGGTGATGATCAGGGAGGGATACGCGTACCCTTTGACCATCGCTCCAAATGTAAAGTATGAGGATAAGTTCAGAAAGGCCTTCGTGTATGCCCGTGAGAACAGCAAAGGGCTCTGGGGTTCGAAATAATAGAAAAGGGCTGCCTCCCCTTGACAGCCCCTTAAATTCCCCTGGTTACAAACGGTGTCCCCTGAAAGACTCGATCCCCTTTGTTAACCGTTACCCTTTTTGATTGAATCAAGTTAGAATATTCTCTAATCTTTGATTCAAATTTAATTGGTAGACTGCCTGAATTTTCTATCATTGAATGATAATTTTTTGAGCCTTCGGAATGAAAGATTATATATCCGACAACATACGGCGTACCGAGATACTCGCCCGGCTGATAAACCGTGACAGGCTTACCGTGCTCGATCTTGCCCTGGAGTACAACGTAAGTGAGATAACGATCAACCGTGATCTCGCACTCTTCCGCTCGGAAGGCTTTCAGATCAACAGCAGGAAGAAACTCCTCACCCTCGCGAACACCCCCGAAACCACTTTGCTCACCGGATTTCTCTCCGAGTATCTGGCACTTAAGCTCAACCGGAAGCTCCTTATGGACAGGCTGCGCGCGGTTGAAGCGGCAAATCATTCGAACTTCTTCCAGATCGCCACTCTCTCAGCCAAGGCTGTGGATGAGGGACGGGTATTGCGGTTCAGATATGAACGGATAACCGACGGTGTGGAAAATGATTACACGGTAAAACCGCTCGAACTGAAACTTAACGACTTCAACTGGTTCCTGATCGCGGTGAAGGAAGGTGAGGATATCGAAAAGATCTTTTATCTCAGCAGGATAAAGGAGATCAGCATTCTTGAGGATCATTTCAAGCGGGGAAATGAAAAAAGTGCCGATCGGATTTTCCGCATCGAGCTCAGGTTCGATGCCTCCTGCAGGAACAGCCTTTATTCGAAAATATGGTTCCCTGATTTTGAGCTTACTGAAAACAGTGACGGTTCGATCACGCTTGTCACCAACTGTGCCCTTAACAAAAGAATAGCCAGCTGGTGCCTCAGATGGGAAGATAAGATACGGGTTATCGGCCCTGATGAACTTAAAGAGAAGATCAAAAGCATGACTTCGGCCTTTTTTACGGCTAATAAATTCTGATTTTGTAAAAAGATGTCATTTTAACCCCCTTTTATTTGGAATTCCCGCCAAATATTCATAATTTCCACCCCTGTTATTGAATAATTCTCCTACCGAATAATTACCTTATCAACCAATAAATATCGAGTAAAGCTTTGAGAACTCTCAAACACTTTTTCCTCTTCGCCCTGATAACTTCAGCGGCCTTCGCGCAATCATATTCATGGACCCTGAAACAGTCGGGCAACAGCCTTGGTGATCCTGTTACCAGCGATCCAAACAACTCAAACGTGATCTACTATGGTACCACGGCAACCATATACAAGAGCACCAACAGGGGTGAATCTTTCTCCGCGTGGGGAACCAACATTGCCGGTTCTTCCAGGATCAAGAACATCATCGCCACCTCCAAGAGCAATACAACAATGCTTGCTGCCATAGAGGCCTCGACCGATAAAATTGTTAAAACCACCAATTCGGGTCAGACATGGACAGTGGTTCTCGATAACCTCACTTTCTCCTTCTTCGGCATTCCGATGACCCCCGATCCCGATCACCCGGATACCATTTACACGATGAGCAATAGCACTTTTTACAGATCTTACGATTTCGGTAACACATGGACCCAGGTGAGCACTGCCTCAGGCTTCGGCACACCCTGCGATATCGAAGTGTTCCCCGACAGTTCACACATCATTCTCATCGGAGACAACACAACCGGTATTTACAGATCATCAAACGCCGGCCTTACATGGTCGCAGGTTTATGCAACCTCGGGTGAAATACCGACCATCGCGATCGACCAAAGAACCAAAACCGCCTGGGCTACCAAGTGGGGAGGTGGTGGTGGACTGCTGAAGTCGACTGATTTCGGTCTTACATGGACAGCGATTCCGTTCTTCAACGGTCTCAGCATGTGGGGCGTAGATGTGGCTCCGGAAAATTCCGATTTCGTAATGGCCGGTAAGTATTCGGGCAGCAATATTTACATCACCAAGGATGGCGGAGCCACTTGGATCACGACCTCGCTTGCATCGAGCAACTACAGTGTAAATATTATCGATACGCTCACTATTTTCGCGGCTCAGTCACCCGGTATCTACAAAGCAACCGTGCC
>RHKR01000233.1 GCA_008363265.1 Chlorobiota bacterium | reverse complement strand
AGAGATCACTAAACTGATTAAAGATTCAAAACTGAAAGTTAACGCGCAGATACAGGACGAACAGGTCAGGGTAACCGGCGCGAAGATCGATGATCTGCAGGCGGTTCAGCAGATGATCAAAGATCACGACTTCCCTTTCCCCGTTCAGTTCGTCAACTACAAATAATTACTCTTTAATTTTTCAGCGCCTGCCGCTGAAGAAATTATCCGACTTTTCAAGTTTAAGGTCCTGCAACTGCGGGGCCTTTACTTTTATCTCAAAACGGTAACCTGTGTAAGTACCGACCGGATTCCAAACAAAGTTCATTATCCAGCAGTGCAGATCACGGCTGACCACTATCTGCGGCGCGGCAAAGTTTTTCTGTTCGAAATCGTAACTGCCGCTTAGTGAAAACTTCCAGTATTTCGTAAGATTAAAGTTAAGATCAGCTCTTAAAGTAGTATACTTCAGAACCTGTATCGGCGTTACCCTGTTTTCGTTGTAGTTAAAAGAAACATTCAACGACCAGGGAATTGAAAAATCGGGATCAACTTCAGCGTAGAGTCCCTGGTAGTTTGTATTACGGTAATACACTTTCTGCTCGACCGTGGAGGTATCCTTCTCCGTTTCACTCTTTGACCGGTCTGCTATAAGCGTCATGGATGCTGAAAAATTGAAATTGCGCATCCTCAGGAAGCCTTCCCCCTCATTCACCAGCAACTTGTTCAGCTCGCGTCCATTGGCGTCCCAGACGTATGGACTGAATACTGCAGATCCGGAAAGACTGAGAAAATCGAGGACCTGGGTTCTGTAATCGAGGAAGAGATTTGATAACCTTAATGAATCGGCGGCAAAATTATACGATATTCCCGCGTTCAGATTGAGCAGTTGTATCTTCTTCTCTTTCGATGTGGTGTCATTAAGATCGGGCTTCGTTTTGATCTCGAAAATATTTGATAAACCCAGCCTCATGTTCTGCTGCTCACCCATCGAAGCTCCACCGAATATTTCCCTCTCATACCTGTTGTACTTCACCGACCTGCCCGTTGCATCCACGTATGATCCGAAATATCCCCAACCGTCGGTGGAGAAATCGGGCTGGAAGTCGTAACTTATTGTCGGGATAAGTGTGTGCCGCATCGAACCGATACCTAATGCGTTGATCGGAAATACACCATACAATTTTGTGGTTGCCGATAGACCGACTCTGAATGTTCTCACGAAACCAAGTTTGTCAACGTCCTGCGTTACAATTGAATCCTTTACGGAATTTGCTGACATCAGCGAATAGTTGTATGAATTGATCATGTCAGCACTGCTTCCGGCAGGTACATAAATGGAGGTACGCTCGATCTGTTTATTGTACCAAAGTTCCTGATAACTGACGTTGGGTGTTATATTGATGTAGCCGATCTTCGGCGAAAGCGAAAGACTTATGCTGTGCCTGAGGCCTCCCCTGACGTCGTGTATACCGTCGGTGTTCCGCCTGTTATTCTGGAACTGCCCTGAATAACTGATACCAAGCTTTTCATACCACGCCTCCTCTGATTTTATCTCGTCACTTCTGAAAGGATAGAAGACGGATTTGGTAAACGAAATGCTGGGCAATACTTCACTTATATTACCGCTCTGTAGCTCCTGTTCCCGGCTGTAAGCGGCACTGAGACTGGCACCCAGATTCTCAAAGTTCTGAAAATATGATACGTTCGAGTAGATATTGTTGCGAAGCAGATCGTTATAATTCGAACTGTTCTGTCTGATGTAATCACTTGAAAGGAACTCTATATTGGCGTCGATCCTCGAATCAGGTGTCAGGGGTTGGTTGTGCACCCAGCGCAGGCGCCAGTTTTTCTCATCAGTTCTGTCGGGATCGGTCGCTTCCCCCTGGTTAAGATTTGAGTATCCCGTCTCAAGATATCCTGTGTAGTCGTACCGTTTAACATATCTGAAACTGCTGTTGAGGCCGAACCCGCCGCGTGTATAATAATCCCCAGTGAGGGTCAGATCCATGTAGTCATTTATTGCCCAGTAATAGCCGAAACGGGAGAGATACCTGCCGTAACCCGTCCGGTTGCCGAACGCGGGGGTGAGAAGTCCCGAACGCCTCCCTTTCTGAAGTGGTATCACAGCAAAAGGAAGCGGCACGGGGAACGGTACCCCTCCGAAAGTGAGCCAGATCCACTTCCCTATCAGCTGATCATCCGGTATCACCTTCATTTCAGTGCATTTAAAACCGTAGTGGGGGAAGTCATGATCGCAGGTGGTGTAAAAGCCGCCTTCCACAAAATAGTTCTTGTCGTCAAGCTTTTTGATCTTTACTCCGGAGTATGAGGCATCCTGATTCTCAGTGGAGGCGTATGTGATGTACCCCTTCTTGGTCTTGAAGTTGTATTTCATCACTTCTCCAAAGTACTTTTCATTGCCATCCACAAGTTCGGGCAACTGCTTCTTTATTTTGAATCCGGAACTGTCGATCGTGGTGCCCGAAGCATCAACATTGGAAGACTCGAAATAGACAATGATCGTGCCGCTTTTAAGTTCTGTGGTCCTGTATTTGATCACACCTTTGTTATATATCTCCATCCTCTTCTTTTTTGTAAAAAAGAGGATCGAATCCGTCGCGGCCGAGTAGATCAGTGTATCAATGTCACTTTTTTTTGTGGAGTCTTTTTGGATGAGAGAATCGGCAGGAACAATGATCGAATCACGGGGAACTTCAACGCTATCCGCCGGCTGAAAAAGACGGAGTGCTCCCTCGCTCCTGGCATGAACAGGATAAAGAATTAAAAGGGTAAAAAGAAAATAAATACCTCGCACGCTGAGGGATCACACTCCCTCTGAGAGACGGATCTTTCTGACCGACTCTTCAATCTTTTCACCGATCATGTGAGCCACCCTCAATGCTTTCAGTCCGTCCTCACCTGAAACAACAGGTTCGGTACGTTCGGCCACAGCTTTCACGAAAAGGGCGAGTTCATACTCAAGCGCATTGACTTTGGGTGCCTCAGCCTGCTCATATACTATATTTTTGGCATTCTCGCCTATTCCGATCGTACCGAAAGAAAAGGCAGCAGAGGTTTGGTCACCCGGTGATACAAGACGGTATATTTCTGTGGTTCCGGTGTTGAAGTCGAGTGTGATATAGTTGTCCCTTTGGAACAGCCTCATCTTTCTCATCTTCTTCTGCGAGATCCTGCTTGCCGTTACAACGGCGACCGCTCCGTTGGCAAACTCTATCCTGCAGTTCGCGATATCGGTTGTCGGCGAAACAACCGCTATTCCGGAAGCTTCAACCTTCACAACTTCACTCTTTACAAGGCTGAGAATGATATCAATGTCGTGGATCATCAGATCGAGCACGACTGCCACATCGGTACCCCTCGGGTTGAACTGCGCAAGCCTGTCGGTCTGGATAAATTTGGGATCAAGATGATACCCTTCCACTGCCAGAATTGCAGGGTTAAATCTTTCTATGTGCCCAACCTGAATGATCTTCCCTTTCGAGCGGGCAAATGCAACCAGTTTCTCCGCTTCTTCAATGGTCGCGGTGACCGGCTTCTCAATAAAAACATCCAGCCCGGCTTCAAGGCACTTCATCGCCACTTCGAAGTGAGCAGTTGTGGTTACCGCGATCGAGACCGCGTCACATCCGGCCGTTAGTTCTTCGATCGAAGGAAATATCTTAACACCATGTTCATTCGCGCAGGCGGCTGCTTTACCGGGAGAGGCATCGTAAACCCCCACCATTTCAGCCTGTTCAATATTTTTCAGCATTTTAACGTGGAGACTGCCAAGATGGCCAGTGCCTATAACGCCGGTCTTTATCTTTTTCATTATGGTTCTTCGGGTATCGTTGAGGTATGTTTGTAGGGGACATCCCGGGCGGGCGCGGAGCAGGCCGCGTCACACCCGTTGATCTTCTGAATTGCTGAGATTACAGCCCGGCTGTCCTGACGCAGGGTCACTCTGTTCATGTGACAACTTCGGACCAGATGGTGTTACTGGTCCTGTATCTCGACACACTTGATCGATGGATATGGGATGAAGATGCGGACAACTTCACCGTTCTCACGTTCATTCTTCAAAAGCAGGCCATCTTCAAAGGCGCCTTCCAGCCTTCCCATTTTGAAGACTATCTCGTACACAGGCTGGTTCGAGGATGAATCGGTCACCAGACCGTAATTCTCATACATGGTAACATGCAGCGATTTTCCTCTGAATTGTGTCCAATCAAATTTCATAGATCAACAGACTCCTAATTGAGCAAACTTTTTTATAATAAAGATTTAATATAGTAAATGTTGGGTTTCTCAGCAAAATTGAGATGATCCCGGGTGGTTAAAATTCATTCATCTGAAACTGGTCTGGTCGTCAAGCCACCTTCTCACTTTATTGACAGAACTGTACTTTGAGTGTTTTTCTTTCACTCTCACATTTTCGTCGTAAAGCCGCGCGAGTTCCGCTCCGATAATGAACACCATGTTGGTGTAGTAGATCCAGAAAGCTATCACTATAAGAAGTGAATATGTGCCGTAGATCTGTCCGAACGACGCAATATTGCTGATATAATATCCAAAGGCAAACTTCGCCAGTATCCAGAGCGCCGAGGCGATCATCGCGCCGATCATAAGTGAAAGTTTCCTGATCTTTCTGGCTGGAACAATCCTGTAGAAAAAATAAAAAAGAACGAAGATCGAGATGAAAGAAACCGCGAGTGTAAAGGTATCTTTCAGGAATACTGAATCTATCAGCCCCAGGAACGGCATCTCCATGGCAACCTGCTGAACCACAACAAGGATCGGGATTATCAGGAAAACCGCGAAAAAGATCACGATCATTAAAAGAATAAGGAAAAAATCGAACAGTTTGGAAATAATAATATTTTTTTCGTCGGGAACATCGAACACCCTGTGAAGCACTGTCCTTATACTGGAGAAAAAGCCTGACGCGGCGAAAAGGAGCGCGCTGAAACCGATTATACCT
>RHKR01000232.1 GCA_008363265.1 Chlorobiota bacterium | reverse complement strand
CTCGAACCAGTCATCCTGTGCCATGATCGTGGATGAAAAAAGCAGGGCAAATGTAAATAATAGTTTCTTGCTCATCGAATTTTCTCCAAAGATTAAATTGTGGCTGCAAATTTATATAAAAGCGAGATCACCGTCCCGATTATTGGATGATCGATTTTATTATCTGACCAGCGGTGTTTATAATTGGTTGTAGATAAACGAGTTTTTTATGCGTTATTTTTTGTTGTTAATCATGGCAGTCACAGGAACTCTTTTTGCGCAGCCGGCGAACATCGCTGTTTCGATGACCGAACTCAAGTTTTCAAAACACAGTGAGCAATCCGGGATCAAGAGCGCTTTCCTCGCTTTTCTCAGTGATTCTTGCGTTATGTACAACGAAGGGAAACTGGTAAAGGGGAAACCCCTCTATCAGAACCGCCCCGACGAGGAGAAGAATATTCTGAAGTGGTATCCTGACTATATTGTGGCACCCGAAGATGGAAACCTCGCGCTCTCAACGGGCAACTACCTCCTTACATCGAAGAAAGACGGTTCCAAAGTTTCTGAAGGACGGTTTTACACGATCTGGAAAAAAGAGGGGACAGAATACAAGGTGGTTTTCGACACCGGTGGCGAAACCAATGACAAATATTCGGGCCCCGGCCAGGATGAACTTATAACCTCCCCTGTTTCGGGCAGGTCATTCACAAAAAGCGAATTCGATGATTTCTACAATACTTTTGAAGAAGAACTTCTCGCCGGAAAACTCAGCAGGAATCTGCTGCCCAACGATTTCATTTTCGTTACGAACAACTTGAACAACAGCACTTTCGGGAAAGCCGGCACAGAAGTGTGGAAATTCAGAAATGTCACAAAAATTGAGAAACTTGGCTCATTCTTCTGTTCTTCCGGGAAACTGGCCGCCGTGGTAGGCAAGCTCACCACAATGAAAGAACCCAAACCGAAACTCTGCTTTACAGTTTTCTCGGTGCAGGGAGAATACTGGGTGCTTAACACCTTCGCGATAACCGATTAGTGCCTCAACTCTTTCGAAGTGCCGAGAGTGTTCGTTTTGTAATCGAATTCAGAACCCATCGCGCTGTGCGGGATATAATACATTATCAGCAACACCACAAGGGCAAGGATGCCGAGCCAGTACCTTGCTTTTTTGATGCTGAACGCCCATGCCCCCAACCAAAAAAGGAAAGCAAACAACAGTTTGTTGTCGGTGAGGTCCATGCCGAACGGAATTCCCGACCAGAACACCCCGAAAGCGTACTTTTGCACCACAGGGCCCAGTATCAACCCGCCAATGAACAGCACCACCACGGTGATAAAAGCATACTTCTTGAACGATTCGTGCTTTATTATCGCGTAGAATCCGGTGATGTTCGACATGAACATCCCCGCGAACATAAAGACCACATGGATCAGCACCAGCCACAGCGGCACATGCCCCTTGAAACGGATAACAACAGTCTCGTGCCCTGTTATTGCGTTGGCTTTCCCGGCTTTGTCGAAGATAACCACAGAGTACTCCAATTTTCCAGCGGGCGGCTGCTTCGGAAGTAACGCAACGAGGGTGGAATCAGTTCTCTGAAACTCCACTTCGGTGTATGGCTCATCCATTTTGAAGCGGCGCCATATCAACTTCGCGGTTGTAGTTGTGTCTTTTATTGGAAGCACCACGGGGCAGTCGGTCTCATCGCCATGCGAGCGGGGAAGCTTTACCTTCTGTTCAATTCCCTCGTGTGTGAATGCGATCTTCTTGTCGTATGTCGGGCCTGTCACCCTCTGATAGTATCCTGTAACCAGTGTAAGCACTGCGGCTATCACCCACCAGTACCATAATCTGCGTTTTTTGTCTGTCATTCGAATATTGTGTACTTCATTTTTTAAACTTATAAGTTTAAAATTAAGGAAATTTTTAAACTTATACATTGAAAATGGGACGATTATCGCCGGATCAAACACCTCCATTAAATCACTTTATGCAAAATCTTCACTAATTTGAGAATCGACTTACGGATTTTTTGCAAAACACCATTTCGAAAGGTTCTGCCATGGAAACCGACAGTGTATCAAGATTCCTCGGTAGTTACAAGTTCAAGAGAACAGGTTTGTTCCTTGGCATCCTCGCCTTTATTCTGTTCAGTCTGATCTCGGATATGCCCCACAACGCGAAGTTCTGCGCGGCGATCGCGATCCTGATGTCGATATGGTGGGTAACAGAAGCGGTCCCGCTGGCAGTAACCTCGCTCGTGCCACTGGTGCTTTTCCCCTTATCAGGGGTGATAAGCGGAAAAGACGCCGCCGGGGCATACACAAACTCAACAATTTTTCTCTTCCTCGGGGGTTTTATTATCGCGCTGGCGATGGAGAAGTGGAATCTCCACCGGAGGATCGCGCTCGGACTTGTCTCCCGCTTCGGTAAAAGCCCTTCAACCATCGTGCTTTCGTTCATGATGGCAGGCGGTTTTCTTTCGATGTGGATATCAAACACCGCGACCGCCGTGATGCTTCTTCCGATCGGTATGGCGATCGTCTCAAAGATGGAGGATGAACATGGCGCGGCCGCCACTTCAAATTTTTCAAAGGCGCTGATGCTCTCTATTGCCTACGCGGCATCGATCGGGGGCGTTGCAACCTACATCGGAACGCCACCAAATCTGGTTTTTCAGAGAATTTACACGCAGACATTCCCCAACAACCCTACAGTGGGGTTCGGCCAGTGGATAATTTATTTCTTCCCTCTCGCGGTGGTGCTCACGGTTTTTGTGTGGTGGTTCCTCACAAAAGTGATGTTCAGAAGCGACCATAAATTCGTGATCGACCGCTCGATGATGAGGAGGGAGTACGATGCGCTCGGCAAGACCCGCTACGAAGAAAAGGTTATTCTCACCGTTTTCGCATCTGCAGCTTTACTTTGGATATTTAGAGAGGATATTAAGGCGGGGGCTATTATGATCCCTGGATGGTCGAACCTATTCCCAAACGCCGGATTTATTGATGACGGAACGGTTTCAATATTCGCGGCGCTGATACTCTTCATCATCCCGAAAAGGGCCGAAAAAGGTGAAAAAGGAACAATAATCGACGGCTGGGTTATTCAGGATATCCCTTGGGATGTGATCCTGCTTTTTGGCGGTGGATTTGCATTGGCAGAAGGTTTTGTTAAAAGCGGACTCTCGGAACAGATCGGTAAAAGCTTCGATTTTGCCTCGGGAATGCCACTTATCCTGATCATCTTCTCGATCTCGATAATTGTAACATTTCTTACCGAGCTTACATCAAACACGGCAACGGCTCAGATATTTTTGCCGATCCTGGCAGCTTTTGCAATAGAATGGAATATCAATCCCCTGCTCCTGATGTTACCCGCAACCATCTCAGCCTCAATGGCATTCATGATGCCTGTTGCCACTCCCCCAAATGCCATTGTTTTCGGCTCCCGAAAACTCCACATCGCCGACATGGCCAAAACGGGCTTCATCATCAACATTTTTGGAGCAGTGGTGATCACTTTGTTGATCTATGCGTTATTAGGAACTTAAGAACTAAAGAACTTATGAACCTATGAACTCAAGAACTTATGAACTTTAGTGGGTTACAGGTTCTTATGTTCTTGAGTTCTTAAGTTCTTAAGTTCCGAAGTTCTAAAACAGCGTGTAAATGAACGGCGCTAACGGGCTTCCCTTCGCGAAGACAAGGATGGCGCCGATGAAGATGATCAGGATGACTATCGGCATCAGCCACCACTTCTTGTGTTCTTTCAGGAAGCTGATGTACTGCGAAATTATTCTGACTTTGCCCATTTTAAGCTCCTAATGCATTTTTTCATAGTTGATGTGGTGCCCGTCCGGCTTTTTCACCCAGTATGAGTCGCGCTTCTTTTTGAAGTTCAGATCGAGGAATTCCTTCCCGAATAGTTTTGCCACCAACCCAATTGGCGCCACGACAACATAGAAGATCAGAGTAAAAACTATCTTCGAGACGAACCACCCAAGCACAAGCGCGAATGTCATCCACGCCTTGTAGATGTCGATCGTTTTCATCGGGGCGATGAAGGCCACAAACGCGAGAAAAACGCCGAACACCTCAAGTGCCAGCGCGGTGAGTTCGTATGAAGTGAAGTGGTGCAGCATCATCCCAACCAGGAAGAGCGCGATTCCAAGTGTAGCGCTTCCCCTTCTCAGCGCTCTCGGGGTAAGCTCAAGCTCTTTAACTTCTTTTTTTACATCTTTAATCAAGCTCATAGACTTCCTGCCATTTAATATCGTCATGAAATGCCGGCTGCTCATCTTTGAAGAGAACAAAGTTCTCGAGCACCAGAACATCAATTTCGGTGCGCATGAAGCACTTGTAAGCGTCGAGGGGTGACTCAACTATCGGTTCGCCGCGCACATTGAAACTGGTGTTTACAATAACCGGGCAACCGGTTTTTTCGTAAAATCTGCTGATCAGATCGTAATATCGCTTGTTATCGTCCGGGTGAACGGTCTGGATCCTCGCGGAGTAATCGACATGTGTAACCGCGGGTATCTCAGAGCGGAGTATGTTCAGAAGATCTATACCCCACAGTTTCGACTCCTCTTCGGTCATTTTCCGTTGTTTTTCTTCCCTTACGTTGGCCACGAGGAGCATGTACGGACTTTCCCGGTCGATGTCAAACCACTCGTGAACCTTGTCGTACATCACCGAAGGAGCAAAAGGCCTGAAACTCTCCCTGTACTTTATCTTCAGATTCATCTTCTTCTGCATTTCAGGGTTGCGGGCATCGCCGATGATAGAGCGGTTTCCGAGCGCGCGCGGACCATACTCCATCCTGCCGTGGAACCAGCCGATGATGCGGCCTTGAGCCATAAGATCGGTCACCCTGTCGAGCAGTTCATCCGTCTCCAATTTTCGCGCGGGGAGGTTGTACTTCTTAAGGAAATCCTCGATCTGCTCTGTTTTATACGCGGGCCCAAGCGAAGAACCCTTCT
>RHKR01000231.1 GCA_008363265.1 Chlorobiota bacterium | reverse complement strand
CCAATTATGATGCAAGCTGCCACCCCGATAAGGGTGAACCAGGTCCAGGCCGTTATCTTGAGCAGTACGACCGCGGTCATCACCGAGATCGATGCCAAAAATCCAAAAATTGCATCCCCCTGCACGGCCCTTTTATTAAAAATACCAAGGAGAAACGTACCAAGCAGCCCGCCTGAAGTAAAAGAGGCTATACTTAGTGCCACCTCAACTGCCGCACCTTTCATCTCCATGAAGAAAAAAGCCGAGAGCGAGAGCACAACCGCCCAGACGATCGTAAGCCTCTTTGAAAGCTTAAGTTGCATTTCGGGATCGAGCTCCTTCTTCCCCATCAGGGTGAATATATCGTAGAACGATGATGAAGAGAGTGAGCTGACCGAACCCGCCAGCGTGGAAAGCGCGGCAGCCATCAGGCCCGCTACCAGTACACCCTTAAGTCCCGCAGGGAGATGATGGATAATAAAATACGGGAAAACCTCATCAGGCTTTCCGAACTGGCGTCCTTCAAAATAGATGTAAAGCAACACGCCGAGAATAAGAAAAACAGCGAACTGCAGCACTATTATCACTCCACTGGTGATCACAGCCTTCTGAGCATTCCGCAGGTCGCCCGTGGCAAGCAGCCTCTGAACAACAAGCTGGTCGGTTCCGTGAGAAGCCATCGAGAGAAATGCCCCGCCCGTCAGACCCGCGATAATTGAATAAGGCGTGCCAAAGAAGCCGGCAACTCCACCACCCAGCCCATGATTGAAAAGATCGAGTTTCTGAACGATGTTGTCGGCACTTAACGCGGCAAAAATGCTGCCATCGATCATGAAGCCGATCAGTATGGCGGAAATGATCGCTCCGCCGAGGTAGATGAACATCTGTATCGCATCCACCCAGATCACACCCCGCAAACCACCTGTGTAAGTGTACGCGAGTGTAACCAGAACTATCAAAAGTATCGCGAAAGGATAGTCGATATCAAGAAGAAGCTTCACAGGAATGGCAGTGGCGAAAAGCCTGACACCGTCGCCGGCGACCCTTGTAAAGATGAAAACAGCCGAAGCGGTCGATCTTGTCCTCTTCCCGAACCGGGTCTCAAGAAACGCGTACGCTGTTGAGAGATCACCCCTGAAGTACTGCGGAAGAAGCAGACCCGCCACTATGATCCTTCCAAGCAGGTATCCGAAAGTGACCTGAAGAAAATTAAGGTCAGTAAGGTATGCAAGACCCGGAATTGAAATGAACGTCAGGGTACTGGTCTCCGCGGCAACTATCGAGAAGGTTACCAGCCACCAGTTCACCTTTCCTGTCCCCAGAAAGTACTCCTTCGCGCTTTTTTGAGAGCCACCTGCATACCTCCCCCACAGGGCAGCGAAGATCAGGTAGGTCACTACTATCAGGTAGTCGAAAAGGGAAAAAGGATTCAAACCGGACTTTCAATTTCCTCCCCGGGGAGAGGAGGGTTAGTGAATTGTTTTAAGGTCTTCTACTGCCTCAGACACGGATGAGCTCAACCGGAGTACCCGGTCGAGTTGTGTGATCTTTATCAGGGTCAGGATTTTTTGAGACGGACACACTATTCGCAAGCCCCCGTGAACCCCGCTTACAAGCCTGTTCGCGACAAGAAGCGTGCTCAGCCCGCTACTGTCGCAGCTTTCAACCGCGGAGAGGTCGATCACCATCTTCCTGACATTAAGGTTTTTAACCAGGTTTCCGAATTCCCCTTTCACAAGGCCCGAGATGTTTGCATCAAGCCGCTTCTCTTCAAGGGTTACTACCGAAATGTCGTCTATCTGTGTGATCTTATGGTTCATGTTGCTTCAATTTTATCAATTGTTTAATTCACGATCCGGCGCCGGCTTCCGAGAGTCTGGTCATGAAAGTCTCTTCATCCAGAATGCCCACACCAAGTTTTTGCGCTTTTTCCAGTTTCGATCCGGCGCTTTCACCGGCAATTACGAAGTCTGTATTCTTGCTTACACTCGATGCGGTCTTCCCGCCAAGTGCCGCTATCCTCTCCGCTGCCTCATCCCTTTTCAGGAGCGAAAGTGTGCCGGTGAGTACAAAAGTTTTCCCTTTGAAGAAGTTATCGCCTACATCATCCTTTTTCCCGGACTCGAGGATCAAACCGGCGTTCCTGAGTTCACTTATCAGGTGCAGGTTGTGCTGATCAGAGAAGAACCTGCGCACGCTCCGGGCTATCGAACTGCCGATCTCGTAAACCGAGGTTATCTCTTCCTCGCCGGCGTTCATCAGTGCGTCGAGACTGCCGAAATGGTCAGCCAGTTTCTTTGCGGCACCGGCCCCTACATACCTTATACCCAGTCCGAAGAGAACCTTGTGGAAGGGTCTTTTCTTGCTCTCCTCGATCGCGTTCAGAAGATTATCTATGCTCTTCTCACCGAATCGCTCCATCATCTTAAGTTCGGGCTCCCGCTCATGCAATCTGTAAATGTCGGCGTAGGTTTTAAGATATCCAAGTTCAACGAACAGTTCGGTGATCGAAGACCCAAGCCCTTCAATATCCATCGCGCCACGGGACGAAAAGTGCTCTATTCTCCCTTTTACCTGGGCGGAGCACTCACTGTTCTCACAGTAGAAAGCGACTTCATTCTCCGGACGGAAAACCTCTGAACCGCAAACTGGACAGGCTGAAGGAGGTAACTCAGGCTCCGAGCCTTCCGGTCTTGCATCTTTTACGACCGAAACCACTTTGGGGATAACGTCACCCCCCTTTTCGATCGTAACAGTGTCGCCGCGTCTGATATCCTTACGGCTGATCTCATCAAAATTGTGAAGTGTCGCCCGGCTTATTGTCGACCCCGCAAGAAATACCGGTTCAAGTTCCGCGACTGGCGTGATGGCACCCGTTCTGCCGACCTGCCAGGTGATCGATCTGAGCACCGTTCTTGCCTGCTTCGCCTTGAACTTGAAGGCACAGGCCCACCGCGGCGATTTGGCGATACTTCCGAGTATCTCCTGATGCCGGAAAGAGTTCACCTTGATAACCACTCCGTCGACCTCATATGGGAGATCGTCCCGCTTCTCTTCAAGTTCTTTGCAGAAGCGGAGAACTTCATCGAAGCTTTGGCATAATTTATAAGCCGGATTCACCCTGAAACCGGTTTTCTGAAGATACTGAAGCACTTCAAACTGGGTTTTGTTGGGGTTCTCGTCGCTCATGAAATAATATGTGAATATCTGAAGTGGACGCTTCGCGGTTTCCGCGGGATCGAGCAGTTTAAGGGTTCCCGAGGCCAGATTGCGGGGATTGGCGAAGGTTTTCTCGCCTCTCGCGGTGCGCTCCCTGTTCAGCCGTTCGAAAACCGCTTTTTCCATGTAAACTTCACCACGCACCTCGAAAGATGCGGGCACTTCAGCTTCCGGGAATGAAGATGAAACCGATAAAGGTACCGATTTTATGGTCTTCACATTAAGAGTTACATCCTCACCCGTGGTTCCGTCCCCCCGGGTGGCAGCCACGGCAAGTGTGCCGTTCAAGTACCTCAAACTGACTGAAAGACCGTCGATCTTGTACTCTACAACATATTCAACGGCCTCACCCGCGGGGAGGCCTTCCCTTACCCTGCGGTCGAAATCCCGGAGTTCGCCTTCATTATATGTGTTCGCCAGACTGAGCATAGGGTACCGGTGCGGTACCGGACGGAACTCATTCTCGAGATCACTTCCGACTCTCCGGGTAGGACTGTCAGGCTCCACCAGTTCAGGGTTTTCCCTCTCAAGCCGTTCAAGTTCCTTGTAGAGCATGTCGTATTCAAGATCCGTTATCTCCGGATCCGAAAGTACGTAATATCTGTGGTCGTGGTATCTGATCTCAGCGATCAGCTCAGTTATTCTTCTTTTTACTTCGCTTTTCATTTTTGGCAGGGGTTTTCGAAGCTATACCTTTTTTGTCGAAACTGATCGTCTGTATCCCTTTTTTCTTGGGAAGTGTAACCGGTTTGTCGTTAACTATAACAGATAGCAGGGATGAGTTTTCAACCCGGAGGTCGATCCGCTTACTGGCGTTCAGGGTTTTGGGAAGTGCTGGTTCGAGAACAATCTGCTTCAGTGTATCGGTCTTGTCGATTATCGCTCTCACCTTGGTGGTATCCTTGGTATTGATCACAAGAATCACGGTATCGGCATTAGGGGGGAGCTTGGTCTCAGGCAGCGTGGTTCCGGCGAACTTGTTGGAAGTGTCCTGAATTCCGTTGATCAGCTCATCCACTTTCTTATTATCGGTTGTTATCTCATCACTTCCCGACTTTCCGGAGAAAATAGCGTAGAGAATAATGAATAATACAACGGTAATTCCCGCGAGTGCTATATAGCCTTTACGCGAACCCAACAGACCTTTAATAAAATTTCCCTTCCCTTCAGCCATAAATTTCTCAAGCATTTCCCTGAGCTTGGCCTGAATATCAACCTTTGGCTTTGCGTCTTGGGGTTGAACAGGGGTCTCTGGTTCATTGTAGAGTGACTCATGCCGCTGCTGGGGGGTCTGAGCCGGCTGATATACCTGCTGCGGAGGTGGTGGTGGGGGTGGAGGCGGGGGTGCCTGCTGCACTACCTTCGGCTGCTTCACCTCGGGTTCTTTCCCGGCATTTTTATAAGCGTTCAGCACCTCCTCGGGACTCAACTGAAGTACCGCCGCGTACTCTTTAACGAATGATCTTACATAAACTTCGGCGAGAAAGGTGAAGTCGCCATCCTCCATCTTCTCAACAAACTTGGAATCAATCCTGATCGTTGCCGCAGCTTCCTTGATGTCCAACCCGAGCCTTTCGCGGGCGATCCTTAGTTGCTGACCGATCTCTTTGTGGGTCATCTGTTTCCTCTTGCTATTTTGTTCTTACCAACCTTGCCGAGAATGCACCGTCCATCTTGTCCCTGTGTGGCAGAGACTGGATGCACCCATTCCCGTCAACTATCATTTTATCTACATAGGCTGACGCGTCGTCGAGCCTGAAATTGTCATG
>RHKR01000230.1 GCA_008363265.1 Chlorobiota bacterium | reverse complement strand
GGGCTGTGTTACTCGCGTAATTATAGTTCGCGCCCGTGTCAAATATCCTGTTAATGGTTCGCACTGCACCATCCGCGCCGGTTGTCACGATACCTGAAGGATGAGATATTTTAAGCGTTCCGCCCGAATTGACCTTGAAAGTGGAAGTACCTCCGCCGGAAATATAACATGAATTCGTCAGTTCAAGAACTCCGTCCACAACAAACTCCGGCGAGGTCCCGATCAAGTTTGTATTGGAATTTGCAGTGTACGATGCCCCTGATCTGATGTGATGATTGCCGTATGCGTCTCCGTTGCTGGATGATGAGAGCCGGAAGGATTTTGAACTGCCATAGAGTTCTATGTAGCGTATACCTGAGGCGGCGGGATAACTTATCTGTCCGGAGATTGAATAGTTGCCGTAAACACTGGTGACGGTATTGTTTGCTCCATATGAAATGATTGTGCCCGAGTAGGTGGTGATATCTCCATACACTGTGAGGTTATAGGAAGCCGTTAATCTGGAGTTGTTCGTTAGAGTAAGCGACCCGTTCACGGTCATATCTGTGGTTGCACTGGCTGTACCCGAAGGATAGTCCAGAGTTAGATTACCGTATGGCCTGTCGCTCTTAAACCCGGTCGGGTCTTTAATCGTAAAATTACTGGATGCACCAAATGTACCGTTTTTCAGATTGTTGCTGGTACCAACTGTGTGAGTGTAGCTCCCGCTGTTCTCGATGTCAAGTGTTATATCGTGGTCGAACCCGCTGCTGCTGAAGGAGGCGTATGCCGCGATCACCACCTTCGCGCCTGTGCCCGAGACCACCCATTGCGCGTTGGCTGACATGCTATGCTTAATTATGAAGATATCACCGGAAGTGAAGTTGGCAGGGTTTGACCCTCCGCCTGTAATTGAAGTGTTCCAGTTTGAAAGAGTGTTTACATACCCTGAGGATTGGGTGTAGTAAGTGATTCCGCTCGCGTTCAGAAGAGACGCGTACGCAAAAAGAAGGAGAAATGCTATCCGCAGCATTGTCTGCTCACATATAAATTGCAGAACAGTATTAGATCACTGCACTTCAGCAGTGGCAATCACCCGGGATTAAAGGTGATGATCAGAACGATTAAGCGCTCGTTTGGATATTGAGTGGTAAGTGGTATGATGGGAGGTTGCCAACGGACATGATCTGCCACACCGGCGCAAACAATTGAAATTTTATAAAATAAACGGTTTTTTTTGCTTCTTTTCTTTCGTTACTGAAAAACCTCGAATAACCTCACTAACCAACCGAAAAATAAACAGAATTATTTTTCTGACAAAACACTTTTCTCACAACTTCATCCCTCAACCTTCAGCCCTCAGCCCTCAGCCTTACTTAATCACATTATCCATCCTGTTCACATCCGGTGTATTTTCATCGCCGAGCTGGTACCAGGTCATTTTATCCGGTGTGCGAAGTGTAATTTTGATCGAGGTTTTACCGTCCTTCCAGATGGAAGCAGGCTGATAGTAAACAAGCTTTTTGTCGGTGCCTTCCGCCAGAAATATCTTCACGGGTATGGGCAGTCTGCCCAGGTTTTCAACGGTGTATTCGGTACCACTTTCGAATTTCAGACGCAGATCAGGATAATCCCAGTTGAAGAACCACGCTTTAAAGAACCAGCTAAGGTCTTCGCCGTAGAACGAGCTCATCGAGTTGAAGAAATCGTACGGCATCGGGTGTTTTCCGTTCCAGAGAGAGATATAATATCTCATCGCCTCACGGAACTTGTCCTCGCCCATAAGGTCCTGAAGCATCAGGTATGCGGTCGCGGGCCGGTTGTAGGCCGTCATCCTGTAGGTCTGTCCCCTCAACTGGTTGGAAGGGACAACCGGCGGCACTTCATACTCGCGGCCTGCCCTTTCTTCCCACCCCTTCAACTGACGGTGAATCGGGTTGTATTTTCCAAGTTCTTTCTGAAATTTGAACGGAAGCATTACCGCCCAGCCTTCATCCATGTGGGCATATTTCACCTCGTTCGTCCCCATGAAGAATGGGAAATATGTGTGCGCGATCTCGTGTGAAGTGAGGCCGACCGCGGAGGCGTATGTCTCGGTCGAACCGTCGTTCACCATCATCGGGAACTCCATTCCGCCCTGTCCGTTGAAAACGGTCATCACGGGGTATGGGTAAGGCCAGCCCGGGAGGTCCTCCGAAAAATATTTGATCGCCTTGCGGGAAATGTCGGCTACATCGTAAAAATCGTTCGAATTTTCATCATAAACTGCCGAAATGAAGGCTTTTCTTCCTGTTTTACCATCCACAACCATCGAGGAGGCGTCCCACAGATAGTCAACCGCTGACGCGAAGGCGAAATCAGGGACATACTTCGCGACATAGTGAAATGTGTTCTTCCCTTTTTGCGTTTTAAGTTCGTTCTTCGTAGCGGCTGTAATTATCTTAACGATCTCATCGGAGGCCCTGGCCTTCTCGTAGCCTTTTAAAATGCTTTCTGAATATACTTCAGTTGGATTCTGAAGCTCACCTGTTGCCCAGACGAGGTACCCCTCGGGAGCGGTTATCTTCACATCAAAATCCGCGAAATTGTTGTAAAACTCATGGTTCATCGTGTACGAACTCTCATCCCACCCCTGCAGGTCGTCATAAACCGACATTTGCGGGTACCAGTAAGCCACAAAGAAGGTCGAGTCGCTGTATTTCCCCATCCTCACTCGTGAAATCTCCGGAAGTTTGGCTTCCCAGTTCATCGAGAGAGTGGCGATTGCACCGGTTGCAAGGGGCTGATCGAGTCTTATGGTCATCAGCGTTCCGCCGCGGTTCACCTTGTCACCTTTGGCATCGACGGAAACACCGTTAACCACCAGATCCGAGATCACCGTTCCGTCATGGATATCGCGCGGATCAACCTGAAAATCACGGACATTCCCCTTCCTGAACGAATCCTGATAGAGCCTGAGAACCAGTTTCTCGAGCGCGACGGGGAAATTGTTCTTATACTTAATGGTGATCTTCCCTTTTACTTTTCCTTCGAGGGGGAGCAGTTCGGCTTCGATCCTGTAATCCACTTCATTCTGAACATAATTCGGTCCGGGCTTGCCGTCGGTTGTACGGAAACCCTTGGCCACCGCTTCCTTTATGTTCAGGGGCATGTAAGTGTTGATCTCAAAATTCTGCGCGAAAAGAGCGCCTGCCAATAAAACTGCCAGTATAAGGGAATTTCTCATGATCATCCTTTAACGGTTATCGATTCGAGTTGTTCATAGAAAAGCGGATTTGATACCGCCACGCATCCAAAGTCGTTCACTTTTCCCCCTTTGTTCAGAAGTGCCGCCAGCACAGAAAATGCCATCGCGATCCTGTGGTCGCCATAGCTCTCGAAGAGGGCGAAATCCTCGACATCCTTGCCGTGGATGAGGAACCCGTCTTCAAACTCGGCCACTTCCGCGCCGCAGAACTCCATGTTCTTCACTATCGCGGCAATCCTGTCGGTCTCTTTCACCCTGAGCTCTTTCGCGTCACGGATCATGAAACCGCCCTCGGCGAACAGACCTGCCACCGCGAGCGCGGGGATCTCATCAATTATCAATGGTATCTCCTCGGGGAAGATCTCGGTGTTTATTAGGTCGGAGCGTTTCACAAAAATGTCGCCCCACTTCCCGCAATTGCCCGTCTCCTCACGGTCGATCTCGATGTGCGCCCCCATTCTTTTCAGAATGTCCAGCACGGCTATCCTCTCGGGTGAGAGAAGAAGGTTTTTTATCCGGAGGTAGTCGCCCGCCACGAGTGCCAGCACGATAAAAAAGATCGCGCTTGAAATGTCGCCGGGGATATCAAACTCACCCGCGTTGGGGTAATTCGCTTTTGAAACGGTCAAAATCCTGCCCGAAGCACCTTCCACCCTTTCGATGCCGAGCATCTCTTCCGTATGGTTGCGGGTCTCGAACGGATCGGTAATTTTCAGTTCTCCCTTTCCGAGGTGAAGACCCATCAGAATAAGCGCGCTTTTAACCTGCGCTGATGCAACCTCGAGTGTAATCTCAGCAGCTGTCAGTTTCCCCTTCTTTACGGTCATCGGAAGGAATTTTTCATCCTGCAAAACGATATTCGCTCCGAGAGATCCCAGCGGCCCGGCAACCCGGTCCATCGGTCTTTTCTTAAGTGAATCGTCACCAGTGATGGTTGCCTGAAAACTTTGTGCTGCCAGCAAACCCGCCAGAAGCCGAGCGGTTGTGCCCGAGTTGCCGGCATCAAGCTCCGATTTGGGTTTAGTGAATCCTTTGAAGCCAACGCCCGTCACAAACAGCGCGTCATCCTTCCTCTCAAATTTCGCGCCCAATGCCCCCAGACACCGGATCGATGACTCCACATCCTCACTCAAAGAGAGATTCCGTATCACCGACTCCCCTTCCGCCATCGCGGCAAATATCACCGCCCTGTGCGATACCGATTTATCCCCGGCAAACTGCAGTTCACCTTTAACTTTTTGTATTGGCTTTATTGTCTTTATGCTCATAAAATCACATTTCACATTTCACATTTCACATTTAAAAAAGGTTATTTCTTCACCCATTTAGAAAGCAGCTCCTCAAACTCCCCCCCAACCAATCTTGGTTGCTCATAGTGTCCCGCGAGGAGTTTTTGCCGGAAGGCTTCATAGACAGAAACAGCGGCGGCAACAGAGGCGTTCAGACTCTGTATCATCCCCTTCATCGGGATGTAGTAACTGAAATCGGCCTTCGCCAGTGCCTCCTCAGATATTCCGCGGTGCTCATTTCCCATCACGAAGGCCATCTTCCCGGTCATGTCGATATCATAAAGCGATCTTGAGTTCTCGTCCAGGTAGCTCGCCGCGATCGTGAAACCGCGCGCTCTCAGATCGGCGTAGCATTCATCGACGGTCTTGAACTTCCGCACTTCTATCCATTTTGAAGCGGACGCTGACGATTTTCCGCCCAGTTTGGGGAATTTTTCAATATTGTAGAGGAGCGAAACCCCCTTTATTCCAACCGCGTCGCAACTGCGGAG
>RHKR01000229.1 GCA_008363265.1 Chlorobiota bacterium | reverse complement strand
GAAAAGATACTGGCAGAATACGGCTACACTGAGGGAAATGTCCTCCTTTTTGTGCCGGGCTCGACCGCCGCGCTGACGACCATTGAATTTGAACCGGGCCTCCTTAAAGACTACCCCGAGTTCATGGAGCGACTGATTCCCTCAGGAAAAATCTATCATCACGACATGACCTGGCACGACGGCAACGGCCACTCACACCTCCGTGCCGCGCTTCAGGGACCATCACTTCACATCCCTTTCATAAAAGGGAAACTCACCCTCGGCACCTGGCAGCAGGTAATTTTCATCGATTATGATACCCGCCCGAGAGAGAGAACTGTGATTTATCAGATAATTGGGAATAAATAGTTGAGGAGTGTAGGGTGTAGAGTGTAGAGTCATTTTCGTTAGCTCCACACTATACACTCCACACTCTACACTAAAAAAGCTTTTAACAAGTAAACAACCAAGAAGATATGAAGAAGATACTATTTGCTTTGATGATCCTGTTCACGTTCGTGCGTGCTCAGGGAGAGCTGGAGTGGACGCCCTATTTCGCCACTCCGAACGATTCCATTGTTATAATTTATGATGCCTCAAAGGGAAATGCCGGTCTTATCAGCACTTTCCCGATCTATGCCCATACAGGAGTGATCACCACGGAAAGTACCGGTCCATCTGACTGGCGTTACGTGAAAACGAACTGGGGCCAGAACACCCCGGAAACACAGCTGACATTCATCGGCGGAACCAAGTGGAAAATAGCTTTCAAAATAAGGCAGTACTATGGTGTCCCTGAAAACGAGACGATCCTTCAGTTGGCTTTCGTATTCAGAAATTCCACGGGAACACTTACCGGAAAGACCGCTGACGGCGGGGATATCTTCCTTCCTTTGGCACAACCGGGTCAGACAGCGGCGATACTTCAGCCTGCAACCGAAGGTTTGATCGCGCAGAACACACAGGTACCCGTACTCGCCATCGGAGCCCCCGGCACACAGACGATGAAACTTTTTATAAACGGAAGTGAAGTGGCATCGGTTAACAACGACTCGATCACTTACCAGCTCACCGCCTCTTCCATAGGGAAGACACGCATCAAAGCCCTTGCCATTTCGGGCACAGGCGGCATGGGTTACGATTCAACTTATTATGTTGTAAGAGGTACAACACCTGTTCAGGCACTCCCGGCCGGTGTTCAAGATGGAATCAACTACCCGACATCCTCCTCGGCCACGCTTGTGCTTTATGCCCCGCAGAAGCAGTTCGTCTATCTGATCGGTGACATGAACGAATGGGAGATCGATCCCACCCATGAGCTTTATAAAACCCCCGACGGCAACCGCTACTGGATAAGTCTGAGCGGCCTGACTCCGGGTAAAGAATACCGCTTCCAGTATCTGGTGGATAATGCCATTAAGATCGGTGATCCCTATTCTGAAAAAGTGCTCGATCCATGGAACGACAAATGGATCGACTCTGTCCGCTACCCCGGACTTATTCCATATCCCGTCGGCAAGACCTCGAACATAGTATCAGTCATGCAGCCGGGACAGACACCATACCAGTGGCAAGTGACCAATTTCCAGAAACCTCCAAAAGAGAAGTTGGTGGTTTACGAACTCCTGATCAGGGATTTCACTTCAACACAGACATACAAATCTATCATAGATACCCTCGGGTACCTGCAAAGGCTCGGGATCAACTGTATAGAGCTGATGCCCATAATGGAGTTTGAGGGGAACAACAGCTGGGGTTACAACAAATATTACGGACCGAGAAATGAACTCAAGAGACTGATCGACGAGGCCCACAAGCGGGGCATCGCTGTCGTTCTTGATATGGTTCTGAACCACGCGTTCGGGCTTAATCCTATGGTAATGCTTTACTGGGACGCGACGAACAACCGCCCCGCGGCCAACAGCCCCTGGTTCAATCCGGTTGCCCGTCATCCGTTCAACGTTGGATACGACTTCAACCACGAAAGTCAGGCTACAAAGGATTATGTTGACCGGGTGAACAAGTTCTGGATTCAGGAATACAAATTCGACGGTTTCAGGTTCGACCTTTCAAAAGGTTTCACCCAGACCAATAGCGGAAGCAACGTTGGGCAGTGGGGACAGTACGACCAGTCGAGAATAAACCTTCTGAACAGAATGGCGAATGTTATCTGGTCGGTTGACCCGACCTCATATGTGATCCTCGAGCACTTTGCCGACAACGGTGAAGAGACTGTTCTCGCGAACGCGGGTATGATGCTTTGGGGCAATCACAACTCTAATTACAACGACGCCACAATGGGATGGCACGACAATAATAAATCGAATTTCAGCGGCATTTCATGGAAGAACAGAGGCTGGGGCTCGCCAAAGCTTGTCGGCTATATGGAATCGCATGATGAAGAGAGAACAATGTACAAAAACCTGCTGTACGGTAACTCAAGCGGCAGCTATAACATTAAAAGTCTGTCAACCGCGATCGCGAGACAGAAGCTCGCGGGCGCGTTCTTCTTTACTGTTCCCGGGCCGAAGATGATCTGGCAGTTCGGTGAACTTGGATACGATCTTTCGATCTTCTACCCTTGCGGAACTGATGCCTGCAAGACCGATCCCAAGCCCCTTAAGTGGGAATACTGGCAGGATACACGCCGTGTTAACCTGTACAAAACATGGGCGGAACTGATAAAGCTTAAGAAGAATTACGATGCATTCAGCAGTACCGACTTCTCGATAGACGCGTCAAACGCGCTGAAAACTGTAAAGATCAACCATGCCAGTATGAATGTGGTTATAACCGGTAACTTCGGAGTTACTCAGGGAAGCTACAACCCCGGATTCCAGAACACCGGCAAATGGTATGATTTCTTCTCAGGTGATTCAATGAACGTTTCGGACGTCAATATGCAGGTTACCCTGCTCCCTGGTGAATTCAAGATCTATACAACAAAGAAGTTACCGACTCCCGAGGCGGGAATTGCCAATTCGATCATAGAAAAGGATGAGAACGCGGTACCGACCGAGTTCAACCTCGATCAGAACTTCCCAAACCCTTTTAATCCTTCGACGAAGATCAGTTTCTCGGTTCCTTCGTCGGGTATGGTAAACCTTGCCGTCTACAACTCGGTTGGAGAGCTGGTGAAAGTTCTCGTGAACGAAGAGATGGGGCAAGGGAGATACAGTGTCGATTTTGACGCGGCCGGCCTTGCCAGCGGAATATATTTCTACCGTTTGGTCTCTGAGGGGACCGTCCTAAGCAAGAAAATGATCTTATTAAAATAACTTTCAAGAGATACATTGAGAAACAGCGCATTAACGCTTTTAGCGGTTTTGGCTTTCATATTCGCGGGGTGTGAAACATCACCCCCCGTGAATGTGGAGAATGATATTTTTGGCGGATTGGTGGTCAGCGGTTCCCCTCAGGGGGCGGCCATTTTCGTTGACGGAGTGAACACCGGGAAGACGCTGCCTGACACGGTTACGGTTAAGGCCGGTATCCGTTCTGTAAGGATCGAAAAGGATGGCTTTATCTCCGAGACCAGAAGTGTGACCGTCCCCGGGTACGCGATCACGGAAGAGGTCTTCAATCTTGCTCCGGTGACGGAACAGAAACTGGTGGTGCTCGAAGATTTTGCCAATGTTTCGTGTGTACCGTGCGTTACTTCAAACCGGATAATCCAATCATTAAAATCAGGTACTTATACCCCTAGCCAACTTTTGGTGATCAAGTATCACATGAACTATCCTTCCCCGCAGGATCCATTTTATCAAGCTAACAAAACACAGATCAACGCACGGGGTCAGCTTTATTATGTACTCTCAACTCCAACTACATACATTGATGGGCAGTTAAAACCTGTTTCGAGCGACTCTAGCCAAATAAAAGGGTACATTAACCAGCAGCTCGCAAAGCCCGCGCAATTCAGAATGAATGTGAGTGACTCGGTTGCAGGTGGTGTTATATACGCCAAAGTCAGGATAAATGTCCTTTCAATGCCACAAGTTGACACCAATGATATTATTCTTAATGTCTATGCCCTTCAGACTGAAACAAGTTTCGCCACTCCCCCGGGGTCAAACGGCGAAACAGTCTTTTATGATGTCGTGAGAGGATTTTTCGCCGGCTCGGGCGGTATAATCCCGACGATCAAGCAATCGGGGCAGGAGCTCTCATTTGATTTCGCGATGGCGACCGGCAACGGCTGGGATCTCTCGAAGATCAAGGTTGTGGCTTTTCTGCAGCACAAAACAACCAGGGAAATATACCAGGCAGCATACTCACTCAATTAGTGTACCATATGAAAAAACATTTACTTCTTCTTCTCATTTTCGCCACCTTTGCAACGGTGGTGAAACCCCAGACATTTGAATTCGTCCCGGACCACACCACGATCACTGACACACTCGGAAGTGAACTGATCTTTGAGTTCCGACTGAAGAACATTTCGGCATCTCCTCAAACAATTTACATATTGAGACCGGTTGATGTTTTGCCGCATCCTGACTGGACCTCCTCCCTCTGTTTCGATGAAGGGTGTTTTGCCCCGTTCGTCGACAGTGTCGCCACAACCGTGGATTTTGGAAGTTCGCCCCTGCAGCCGGGTGAGGAAAGGGATTTCTCAGTTCACATCTTCACCATGACCCAGGATGGTTCTGCGACGGTAGTGGTTGAGGCGCATAACCTTGCGAATCCTGCAGAGTCATACGCCCACACTCTGACGGGAAGAACTTCACCTGTCTCAGTGGAAGATGAAGTGCTGCCCGGTGGATTCTCACTCGGTCAGAATTTCCCGAACCCCTTCAACCCCTCGACCTCCGTGGCTTTCACTCTGCCGCAGGCAGGTGATGTGTCGCTCGCTCTCTACGATGTAACAGGGAAGAAGGTGATGGAAGCTGCTACCGGTTACTTTGAAGCCGGCACTCACACCCTCAGGGTTGACGCCTCCCCACTCCCTTCAGGTGTATACATGTACCGGCTCGTTTCAGGTCAGTACTCCGCAACCAAAAAGATGATCCTGGAGAAGTAATGAAAAGATATCTGCCATTTGTTCTGCTGCTCATTTCAATTTCACTCTTCGCCCAGGAGGGGAAGAAAGCTCCTGATTTCAGTCTCGAGAACCTCGACGGTGATCCGGTTACCCTGAGTGAGAACACGGGCGCGGGACCTGTACTTTTAAGTTTCTGGGCAACGTGGTGTAAACCGTGCATTGAAGAACTTCCCCACCTCGAAAAGATCTACGCTGATCTGAAGGGGAAGGGACTTAAGATATTTGCCATTTCCGTCGACGGAGAGAAAACCGCTGCCAAGGTTGAGCCCTTCGCCAAGACGAAGGGAATGGAGATACCTGTGCTGTTGGATCCCAACGGTGATGTCGCGCGCGCGTTCTACGCCAAGGATGTGCCACATACAGTTCTGCTGAACGCGGCAGGAGAAATCGTTTATACCCACTCGGGTTTCAAACTCGGGGACGAAATTCAACTCAGGGAGAAAATAACTGCTCTGTTGGAAGGAAAATGATGAAAAAAGCCTTACTTCTTCTTCTGATTCCGGCGGTTACACTTTTGGCGCAAGACCTGCCGGCTCCCAAACTCCCTGCAGGACTGAGCATTCTGAACCAGACAAAAGCCTCATATGACTTTGAAAAGAAGATATCGATCTTTGAGGATTGGCTGAATGTTGACTACAGGTACGACAACTTTTCAGCGGGCTTGCGCTACGAAACCTTCAAACCTAACGACCCCTCACCCGCAATAAGCAGGGGGAAGGAAAATTACTCGGATATCGCTTTCAAATATTTCAGTGTGAATTTCGGTAGCAAGAAAAGCAGTTTCGAGTTCACCGCGGGTAACTTCTATGCCCTGGTCGGAAGGGGAATGGTACTCAGAAGTTATGAAGACCGTAGTCTTAGGCTTGACAACAATCTGCAGGGTGTCCTCGTCCGTGCCGGCTACGCCAACTTCAAGATGACAGCTCTCTCAGGTTCCGCCGCCAACTCGAACAACGACAGGAAAGACATCCTTTACCTTGCCGATCTCGAATACCGCGGTTTGAAATGGCTGCGCGGTGGTGTTACATTCGCCTCCAACAAACCGGATGTACCCGGTGTGGCGAACACGGATATCGGCTCGCTGAGACTGCAAACCTCTCTCGGGTCATTCGACGGTTACTTTGAGTATGGTCTGAAGAAGAATCCCGACATTCAGAGCGGGGTCTTCAACGGAAAAGAAAGTTTTATCGGCCGGGGATTCTACGGCTCGGTTTCTTACTACTACGATATTTTCTCCATTATGGGAGAATACAAATATTACGACAACTTCGGTTTCAGATCGTTCGATCAGACCGTCAACTACAACCAGCCACCGGCAACAAGACGCGATTATACCTATCAGCTCTTCAACAGGCATCCTTCCACCCTCGATGCTGACAACGAGCAGGGCTTCCAGATCGAAGCCAACGCGAATCTCACAAAGCACTCTTCACTGTTGCTCCAGTATTCCGAAACGAAAACGCTCGACAACACTTCATACATCCAGAGGATCTACAATCAGAACCTTGATCCAAGAGTGAAGCACAGGGAAGTGTCGGCGCAGTACGCCAATGAGTGGTCGGATAAATTCAAGACCATCTTCGCTTTCGGTTACAACGAGGAGCTGGACGAGAACACCAAAAATTACACCGGGGTGATCGATCTCCGGTATTCGATCGATCCGAGGAACACGATCCGCCTTATCATCGAACATCAACAGACGAACAACAGAACCACTTTGGAGGATTATTTCGCGGATGTTCTGACCCTCGA
>RHKR01000228.1 GCA_008363265.1 Chlorobiota bacterium | reverse complement strand
GGTTGTAAGGAAGGCTTTAAAACCAAAAAGCCTCCGGTGTTAACCGAAGGCTTCGTGAGTGCGGGTGGGCTCGAACCACCGACCCTCTGCTTAAAAGGCAGATGCTCTACCCCTGAGCTACGCACCCAAAAAAGGTGGGAGTCACCGGCGTCCGGATATAGAGAATTGCCGATGAACTGATCCCGTATAAAAATTCAAAATTAGCTCACAAATATAGAAGTTACGAGCGACTTTTCAAAATATTTTTTAGCGAACCGGTAAAATATCACTTCACCAATGCGAGTTTCAGGTATTTCCGTAATAAAGGGGTTGCAACTTCACATATATATATACCCGCGGAAAGGCCACCTGCGTTAAACGGAATATTGTGTATCCCCCCTTCCAGATGCCCGGAATAAATCTCTGCCGCCTTGCTGCCTGTGATATTATATGCAGTAACAATTGTGAACGCCGGTTCGTTCAGTTTGAACGATATGACCGTTGATGGATTGAACGGATTAGGATATGCGAGGGGTTCCATCTCATGGATATCGCCGTCAGTTTCCCCTTCCTCAATACCGGTCATTGTCGCCCTGCGCGAGAAGTACATCTTCCTTGGCTGAGCGGTCTGCGAATAGTCGGAGTACCAGACCGCGTAAACAGTGCCGTCGCTTCCGGTCGTGAAATTATGGAATGCAACTTCCATGTCACCCATGTCAGATATAAATTCAAGCGTGTCTGAGGCGACACTTCCCCTGTTTTCGAAATATCGTCCGACAATATCCGCCTCCGGATTGCCGGTGGAAAAGTTGAAGTCGCGTTCATCTTTCCAGAATGCCCAAAACCGGTCGTTGCCATGGTCATAGGCTGATTTACAGAGGTGCGAACGGATATCTTCCGGTGAAATCTTCCTGAATCCTGAACCCCAGGAGTTACCGCCATCGGAACTGTAGCCAAAATAAACCGAGGCGCAATATCCACCGGGGCAGTTTGTAGAGTATTCATGAAAAATTAAATAAAGTCCGCCGTGTTTATCCACTACTACCTGAGGATCGCTTTGCATTAACGGGGATGAAGTGAGTGCCTTCGGTGCCTGCCAGCTTATACCCCCATCCGTTGACACTGCAAGATGCACATCCCAGTTTTTTGGACCTGAAGTGCTGTCGCGCCAGGCAAAGGCGATGGTATCTGAAGTGGTGCCGGTAAGATCACCCCCGGGAAAGGCAGAGTGCCGCCCGTCGTTGTTGCTCAGCATCTGTTGGGGCATCCAAGTTGTGCCACCATCGGTTGAACGGGAATAATAAACCTCCTGCACTGAGCCGGGCTCTATCTTCCCGTCAGACCAAACGACATGTATCCTTCCTTTTCGGTCGGCGGTGATGAATTGATACCCTGTCGATCTCAATACGAACTGCGAAACCCTCACCGTATCGCTCCAAACGCCGGTAGAGGTGTTGTAGACCGCGGAGAATATCGCAAGGGGATTTGCAGATGCCCAGGATACCGCCACTTCACCTGATGGTAACTTCACAGCCCCCAGCGATCCGGCTATCGCCCCCGTTTTAGCGACGGGTGGGATCAAGCCCGGCAGAGGGGCGGTCCATGTCTGACCATTATCGGTCGATCCCGTGAAATGCGGCTTGACCGGTCCACCTGGAAATGGAGTCTGTTCAGTGTAAAAAACGAGTATCCTGCTTCCATCCAGAGCAACCAATGTGTTAGGTACACCACCTCCCGCGGAGGCATTTGATTGTGCCAAAGGTATCGTAACCCCGGTAGACCATGCTGAAAAGGTGCCGTGCGTCTGCGGATATAAAGTGGCAACAAGCAAAAGAAAAAGAACCAATGGTCTCATTATTAACTCCGGTTAAATGAATATTTGTTAAACTGATTCGTTTGTGAGACATTTTCAGAATTATTCCGGTTTAACCATACGGCTCCCGGGTGTGAGGGTGGTCACATTTTCCTCTGGCCCGACTTAAAAACCAACTCACGAACTTATTTTTTAGTGGTCGCAAAATTCTGTAATTTTGAAGGCTGTTTTCGGCTAATTATTAACCAAAACCAAAACAATGTAAAAACAACTTCTTCCCAGTAACCCGCCTTCTCACAATAAAACGCAGGAGAAGATATGATCGGAAAAATACTCCAGCCCGAGATCAGCGAGTTGATCCAGAAACGGAACCTCTCGCCGATCAGAGAACTAATAGACGAATGGACTCCTGCAGATCTGGCTGATCTAATCTCCTGCCTGCCTGATACCGATCGTGCTGTATTTTTCCGTGTCCTCCCCAAAGATATCGAGATCGACACTTTCGAATACCTCGAAACCGATGACCAGATGAACCTCCTCAAGGCGATGGGGAACGAGGAAGTCTCAAACATCCTTAATGAAATGTCGCCTGATGATCGTACCGCCCTCTTCGAGGAACTCCCGGCCAACATTACCAAACAGCTGATGACACTCCTCTCGAGCGAAGAGAGGGCGATCGCCAAACAACTCATGGGCTACCCGGAGAACTCGATCGGAAGGCTTATGACCCCCGACTACCTGGCGGTCGAAGAAGACTGGTCGATCAAGGAAGTGCTGGACTACATCCGTGAGAACGGCGAAGACTCAGAGACGCTTAATACCATATATGTAGTGAACGAGAAGGGACAGCTCGTTGATGATGTGAGGATCCGTGAGTTCCTCCTGAACCCGCTGCACAAAAAAGTTTATGACCTGATGGACAACAACTTCGTCTATCTCAGCGCGTTCGACGATCAGGAAAAAGCGGTCGATGTATTCAAGAAATACGATAAACTCTCCCTGCCCGTGGTTGATTCGTCCGGCGTACTCATCGGAATTATCACCGTGGATGACGTGTTGGACGTGGCGGAAGAAGAGGCTACAGAGGATATCCAGAAACTCGGTGCCGTTGCCGCGCTGGAGGATTCGTACGTCGACACCTCAATCCCACAGATGATCAAGAAGCGGGTCGGCTGGCTGGCGGTGCTTTTCATAAGCGGCAGTTTAACCGCATCCGCCATCGGTATATTTGAAGCGGAACTTCAGAAGGCACTTGTGCTTTCCCTTTTTATTCCGCTGGTTATCGCGTCGGGAGGTAATTCCGGTTCACAGGCGGCGACACTTGTCACCCGCGCCCTTTCTCTCGGCGAGATCAGCATCGGCGACTGGTGGGGTGTGATGAAGAAAGAGTTTTTAACGGGACTGATACTCGGGCTTATCCTCGCCGTGATCGGTTTTTTCCGCATCGCCATACTCGAGATGCTTAACCTCAGCCATCTGGATTACTGGTTTCTCATTGCGCTTAGCGTCTCCACGGCGCTGATCGGTGTCGTTCTCTGGGGCACTTTTGTAGGCTCCATGCTGCCTTTATTACTGAAGCGACTCGGTTTCGATCCCGCCACTTCCTCTGCTCCCTTCGTCTCCACCCTCGTCGATGTAACGGGGATAATCATTTACTTCACTTGTGCAGCCATCTTTTTGAGGGGGACGCTGCTTTGAAATGTGAAATGTGAAATGTGAAATGTGAAGTTGTAAGAAGTTTGAAGGCTGATCCACCGTCGCGGAATGAGGGAAATAATGTATGAAGTATGATCCGCCTGCGGCGGAATGAAGTTTGAGAGTTGCTACATGATTTTGTTTTTATGGTTAGGTCTTCGGAGGTTTCCGAAGGCTTTTTGGTTTTAAAAGAGGGGGCAGGAATCTTTAAGCATACTGTCTGAAACCAAAAATTTTTATAATTTGTGTATTGGTGATGCAATATTCTTCAACGAAATGCTAAGATCAGAATCTATTGGTTCAAGAATCTCCACCAAATTAATTTGATAACTACGGATAACATACAAGGAGAACAAAATGTACTTTGCAGAGCAAGAACAGGAAAGATATACCAATCTACTAAGCAGTGACCTCGGGAAAAGCCTTTTTCCAAATGGATCAAAGAAAGCCGGAATCTTCCACGGGAAACCTGTTTTACACCGAATTGATTCAAGTCATTCAAATGAAAATCTTGAACCAAGCATCAGGGATTCCGCATTAAAATACCTCTCTGAAATTTCCTCCGAAAATCCTCATGCTCAAAAAAAGAAAAGATATGTGGTTACTAATAATTTATGCAACTCAAATGTATCTTATCTAAATTTTTGGTTTGCATTCAACAATGATCCTGAAAAACTTAAGAAATTATTGATTTCTTTGGGATTTGATGTTGCTGAACTGATAGATATTAGGAATGACAGATCCCATACCAAGGCATCCCAACCAATTTTTGTTGGTTTCGAATATGGTGGCAAAAAGGATTACTTGCGTTCTCATCTTCATGAGTTGAACGGGAGCACTCAACCCCACAGCACCTATTCAGATTTCTACTTCAGATTTAGAAGAACTGATGGAAAGATCCAGACTGTTATTGGTGAATGGAAATATACAGAAGATCACAGATACAGCGCCAGGAAATTAAAATCGAGACTCAAGCGTAAGATAGAAGAGTATATTCCTTTTTTCGGAAACCTTAACCTGCCAAAAAACTTTGATCACTATGAACTGGCTTTTGATCCTTTCAGGCAAATCGCGAGACTTCAACTGCTTGCCCACGAGATGGAAAAAGCAAGCGAGCACAATACAGATGAGGTTTCTCTGCTTCTCGTAACACCAAAAGCGAACAAAAATTTTAATTTTGACATTATCCCCAAGCAGTTGAGCAATCTGGGAACTTCGGTCTTCGAAATTTGGGAAAAGGTCGCCCCCAAGAATCGGTTTAAAGGTGTTTATCTAGAAGATTTGTTTAAATTAATCACCACTGATGAGTGCTACCCGGATTACAATTGGTTGAATTATCAAAATGTGCGATACAATCTCTCCGGATTGGCAAAATCGCAGGTTCACACTACCATTGTAGAGTCCGGCAAAACTCAAGAAAAGGTGATCTCAACACCCAAGCGTTATGCGGTAATTGCAGATAAGTTCGAAGTGGAACAACTTCAGATCGAGTTAAGAGATAAATTTCTTGAAAATTCAGATGAAAAAGATTTGGTCGGTAAATTACCAATTAC
>RHKR01000227.1 GCA_008363265.1 Chlorobiota bacterium | reverse complement strand
GGATAACCCAGGCACAGGTGAGGCTGTACCGCACAGGTCTCTTCAGTTATGTGCGTCTTTTCCCTGCGATCGAGGAGATCGAAGGTTCGATGGTTCCCGTAAAGATCGATGGAAACATCACACGGATGAATGATCTCAACCCGGAACTTGTGGCGAACAACATTCAGAACGCGTTCAATTTTGGTATCGGTCTTGAGTACAACAGAAAGAACTTCCTTGGTGGCGCCCGGCGCTTTACATCGAGAGCGCAAATATATTACCAGGATGTGCTGGCGCTGAATTTTGAAAGACTCTTCTCCCTGATCTCACTTTCCGACACGGTCACCACCGGTGCCACCGAGTTCAAGGCACGGATTGAAGAACCGTATTTCCTTGGTCAGCCGATATTCGGAAGTCTTGAACTTTCGACTCTCATTACCAAGGTGAGATACCTGCAGGTGAGCAACTACAAAGGGAAGGTTAATTTCGAGTTCGAGTTACCCAAGTTCACATTCATCAATAGTATGAACCTGTTTTACGCCATCGAATACAACAGGCAGACATTCATCAGCGAGAGGTTTGGGAATCCCTGGGTTGATCTAATGTCAGCGGGTCTCGGCGGACTTTTTCTCTCAACGCACGTCGATGATGTGATATTCCCCTCTTTGGGTGAGAATTACAGTTTTTACATTGAGGAGGGTAACCTGTTCCCTTACCTTTTTTCAAAGTTGTTCACAGGTGAATACCGCTCCCTTCTCTTCTTGAAGTCACAGGCCACAGCCAGTTACTATTTCCCTCTGACCGAACTGAACGACCTTGTGTTCGCGATGAAATATTCAGGCGGTTACATCGCCACCCTGAACGGGAACAAGAATGATGTACCGTATATCAAAGAGTTCTTTGTGGGCGGCTCCAACTCGGTACGCGGTTGGGGATCAAGGGCGTTTCCTCCGCAGCAGTCGACCGAAGTTAACATCAATGAGACGAACATACCCGGAGGACGCGTGATGCTCGAGGGCTCGTTCGAACTCAGGAAGAGAATGGGTGACTTCCTCGGTGCCGCGGTATTTCTCGACTGGGGGAACACCTGGCGGGAGATGGCCCACGTCAAGATAAGCGAAGTGGCAGTTGCAGCAGGGTTCGGATTCAGATTTTATACTCAGATCGCCGCTTTCAGGCTCGACTTTGGTTTCAAGATTTATGATCCCTATGACAGGACCCCCATCCCCGAGAGAAGATTTTTCGACCTGATGCAGTTCCACTTCGGTATCGGCGAAGCGTTCTAACTGTTTGCTTCAATTGATTAACTCCCTGTAATTCCGTATATTTATAATTTTAAATTCCGGATTTTATGATACTCAGCATGACGGGGTTCGGCAAGGCACTTTCGACCTACAAAGGCTACGCTTTTGAGGCAGAAGTAAAGAGTCTTAACAGCCGTTACCTCGAGATCACAATAAAACTCCCCTCCCTGTTGCAGAACAAAGAATATGAGATAAGGGAGGCACTGAAGAACCTCATTCGACGGGGTAAGATATATATTTCTCTTTCGATCAGGCCGGAAGAGTCAGAAAACGAAACTTTTTTCCTAAACGAGACGAAACTTAAGGAACTGTTGGGCGTTTTCGGAAAGATCAGGCACAACTACGGTATCGACAGTGAGGTGAAACTGGAACATATCATCAACTTCAGGGATATCTTCACTCCCGAACTTGATGCCCTCGATGATGATCATATCGAACACCTCAAGCAGGTGCTCGTGGAAGCTGTTGTGCAACTAAACGGTATGAGGGAAGCCGAGGGTGCAACCCTTGCTGCAGATCTCGCTGAGAGAATAAGACTGATAGGCGAATATCTTACAGAGGTTGAGAAAGCATACAGCGGTGAGGTGACATACTATTTTAATGACCTTAAGAACCGTGTGATCGAGATAATCGGGAACAATAACATAAATCCCGACAGGATCGAGTATGAGATCGCAATGCTGGCTGACAAGGCCGACATCACTGAAGAATGTGTAAGACTGCGAAGCCATCTTAACTTCTTCCTTGAGACTCTTGAGAAGGAGAATGAAGCGGGAAAGAAACTGAATTTTATATGTCAGGAGATGCACCGTGAAGCGAACACACTCGCTTCCAAATCGCTCTCCACAGACGCGATCCACCGTTCGGTACTGATCCGCGATGAGATCGAAAGGATCAGGGAGCAGGTGCAGAACATTGAGTAACGGTCCGGAAAAGGGAAGAATTTATGTGATCTCGGCACCGAGCGGGACCGGGAAGACGACGATCATAAAGAGAATAAAAGAATTAAGACCCGCCATCAGATTCTCAATCTCGGCCGCGACCAGAAGACCGCGGGGGATCGAGGTTCACGGCAAAGATTACTATTTCATATCAGAGTCTGAATTCAGACAAAAAGTGGAAGCCGGTGAATTTGTTGAGTGGGAAGAAGTTTTCGGCAACCTTTACGGTACACTGAAGAGTGAACTTGTGGATACCGTTATGAAGGGAGAGGATGTGATCCTTGAGATCGATGTGAAGGGAGCACTGAACGTTAAGTCGCAGTTTCCGGAGGCGATCCTGATCTTTCTGTTGCCACCAAGTTTTGATGAACTCGTTGCCCGTCTTACCGGGAGGAACACCGAGGGGCCCGAAGAGCTTCAAAGAAGAATTTCGAGGGCTGAAATGGAATTTTCATTCAAGGAGAAGTTCGACCACTGTGTGGTGAACAACGATCTTGACAAATGTGTGGAAGAAGTTTTAGAGTTATTAGAAAAACCCAAAAAAGTTGGAGGAAACCAATAATGGGAATAACCCCTGTTGATCTCAGAGAGATCGATAAAAATGCAGCCAATGTTTACGAAGCCATCATAATTGCGGCGAGGCGTTCACGTATAATCAACGACGCATTTCACTCGAGTTCGAAAAGAGGAACAAGCCCCACATCCAGGCCCTCAATCAGTTGCTCGAAGGTAAGATACACGCGGAATACCGGGATAAAGATAAATAAGATGGAAGTACCCCGGCTGCTCGAAGGTAAAAAGATAATTCTTGGAGTTACCGGGTGTATAGCGGCCTATAAAGCCTGCAATCTCGTCCGCGAACTGATAAAATTTGGCGCCGAAGTCAGAGTGGTTCTTACTCCTTCGGCGTTGGCTTTTGTTTCTCCCCTTACACTCTCAACTCTTTCGAAGAACCGTGTGATCCAGAAGATATTTCCCGATGACCTTTCAGGAAATGTCGAAGTGGATCCGTGGCATATCGAGTATGGCATCTGGGCCGACCTGATGCTAATAGCTCCATGCTCAGTGAACACACTTGCCAAGATTTCTATGGGATTTGCCGACAACGCCCTTACCACCCTGATAACGGCGAGAAGATCACCTGTGATAATCTGCCCGGCTGCAGACCATGACATGTATGCTTATGAAATAACACAGGAGCATATCGCCTCAATGCGGAAAAGGGGGGTCTATGTTGTTGAGGCCGAGTATGGCGAACTTGCAAGCGGTCTTATTGGGATGGGGAGATTCCCTGAGATACCCAAGATAATTGATTCGGTATTTACCGTTCTATCAGGCAGGGGAACCGACCTGAAGGGAAAGAAAATAACAGTTACCGCCGGTCCGACTTACGAGGATATCGATCCCGTTAGATACATCGGCAACCGTTCATCGGGTAAAATGGGATTTGAGATTGCCAAGGCAGCATTTCTTCGCGGCGCGGATGTTACTCTGATATCGGGACCTTCGTCTGAATATATCTATCCCGAGATCAAGAGGATAAAAACGAGAAGTGCCGCGGATATGGCATTCGCTGTTAAGGAAAATATCGACAGTGAGACCACACTTGTCATGTCTGCCGCAGTAGCCGATTACACTCCCGCTACGGTATCAGAAACGAAGATCAAAAAAGAATCGACAGGCCTCTCTGCAATAGAGTTGAAAAACACTGAGGACATACTTCTTGCGGTGAAAGGCAGAGCCGGTCACGTTATCGGATTCGCTCTCGAGACCGATAACGAACTTCAGAATGCAAAGATGAAAATGGAGCGGAAGGGTCTCGATGCCATCGTGCTGAACTCACTCAGGGAACCGGGCAGCGGTTTTGAACACGAAACCAATTCAGTAACGCTTATCAGCAAAGACGGTACTACGGTCAAACATTCGCTGAGAAGCAAGAAAGAGATCGCCCACATTATCCTCGACTCGATCAGCGGCGGCGGATGAACCTTAAAGCTGAAATCATCAAGTCGTTGAAGCTTCAGAAGGAGCAATTCGGTGATGATCTCTATACCGGGCTGCATGTTCCTAAATTTGAGAAAAAGGAACATCCCGCGCCTGAAAAGATTTTTTCACCCCCGGTGCAACCTGCTAAACCTGCCACGCAGCCAAAACTAACCGGTCCGCACTATCCCACACCTGAAATCGTAGCGGCTTCAGCCACCATTGATGATCTGCGGAAGAATATTTGCAACTGCATGAAGTGCTCACTCGGTTCTACCAGAAAGAATTTTGTTTTTGGTGAAGGTAATCCCAATGCCAGGGTGATGGTGATCGGTGAAGGTCCGGGAGCTGATGAGGACCTGCAGGGAAAACCGTTCGTGGGTCGCGCCGGACAGCTTCTTACCGATATTCTGAAAGCGATCAAATTCAGCCGCGATGAAGTTTTTATTGCGAATATTGTTAAATGCAGACCCCCTGCAAACCGTACTCCGTACGATTCCGAGATACACGAATGCCGGCCATATCTGGTCAGGCAGATCGAAATTATCAAACCTTCATTTATCCTTTGTCTGGGGAGCACGGCTGTTCAGGCTCTTCTCGAAAGGAAAGGGACACTTGGGAGTTTCCGCAAGAAGGTGTTCGACATTTATGGTGCCCAAATGATGGTCACATTTCATCCGGCGGCACTTCTCAGAAATCCCGGCTGGAAGAGGGACACCTGGGAGGATGTGCAGGCCTTCAGAAAACTTTACGACGACAAATTCCCTTCCTGATCTTACAAGCATCCTGATCCAATATCCATTCCTTTGTTATCCCGGTTCGAATTCATTTCCGGGAATCACTTCTATTTCTTAATTTAGAGGGATCAATAACGGATATTTACATGTACTCATCTTTCAGAAAAGCCGGTTTGGCGGTCACTTTTTCTCCAACAGGCAAAATGCTTCTCAGTGAAGCTGCGCGCCTTCAGGCCATGTTCGGGTTTAGACTTTATCTGCTTCACGTTGGCGATAAAGACGAGGCAACGCAGCAGAGGCTTGCCCACCTGATCGAAGAGAATGTTTTTCCGGGAGAGGTTGAAGTGGTGTGGCTCGAGGGTGAGCCTGCAAAAGCCATCGTAAGGAAGAGCAAAGAACTCGGGCTTGATCTCCTGATGATAGGAGCGCTTGAGAAGGAAAAAGGGCTTAAGAATATAATGGGATCAGTGGCGCGAAACATAATGCGGAACTGCCACTGTCCTATTCTGATCTTTACCAAGCCCGAAAGTGAGAGATTCGGGTTCAACAACATTGTTGTATCGGTCTGTTACGACGGCAAAGGTGAAGAGGCTGCGCGTGTTGCCATCGAGATAGCACGGCATGATCATCCCACGAACTTTACATTTATTAAAGAGATCAACGTTCCCGGTCTCCCCAGTGTGGTTTTCGATTCCGGTTCAACCAACGAGACGGGCAGCATGAGGAAAGAATTGATCAGTCTTGAAAAACAGAAGATAAAGTTCTACGGTCTCGAGCTCGGCCTGCATGAGGATGAATTTCAGAATGAAGTGCTTTACGGCGTTGAGGGGTGGGAATGCCTGAATTTTGCAAGTGAATCGAACGCTGATCTGCTTGTTGTCACGATGGGGGAGCGGAAGCTCAGTTTCATCGACAGGATATTTGCACATGATCTCGAGTTTCTTTTCGAGAGAATTCCAACCAACACACTTCTGTATAAATGAGCCATAACGAGATCGTAATATTCCTCGTTGCAATCAGCATCATGCTGTTCTTTGCCCGTTTTCTGGGTGAAGTATTCAGCAAGCTGAAACAACCGGCGATAATCGGTGAGATCATCGCGGGAATACTGCTCGGTCCTACTGTCTTCGGTAATATATGGCCGGAACTGCAAGGCACTCTTTTTCCTCAGTCGGGGAATGTGTCTCTGGTCCTTAACGGAATCGTCCAGCTAGCGGTGATCATGCTTCTTATCGTCTCAGGGCTCGAGGTTAATCTGGCTTTAATAGCCAAACAGGGCAAGACCGCTTTTTATACGAGTACACTGGGAATGGTAATTCCTTTCGTTGCCGGTTTTATACCATTTTACTTTTTCTCAAATTCCTTCGGGGCGAATGACGGCGACAACCTGATCTTTGCTCTCTTCATGGGGACAGCATTATCTATCTCCGCCCTCCCGGTGATCGCCCGTACCCTGATGGACATGAACCTCCTCAAGTCGGAGATAGGAGTAATTATCATCGCTTCCGCGATTGTCAACGACCTTTTCGGTTGGATATTTTTCTCGATCATTATAGGAATGATCAGCAGTGGCGGGAGCGCAAATTATCTGACGCAGATCGGCGGGATATTCCTTTTTCTCGCGGTGCTGTTTTTTATAGGAAAACCTGTTATCGACCGTCTGGTCCCCCGTATCCAGAGGAACTACTCTTACCCCGGCAGCATTCTGAGTTTCATTTTTATCGCTGGACTAACGGCAGCAGCCATCACCGAGGCAGCGGGTATCCACGCGATCTTCGGCGCGTTCATGATCGGTGTTGTGGTTGGGGACAGCAGCCACCTGAAAGAAGAAACCAGAGAGATAATCCATCAATTCGTCACTAATATATTTGCGCCTCTTTTCTTCATTTCAATTGGGTTGAAGGTAGACTTTGTTGCCAATTTCAATCCATTGCTGGTTTCGATCGTGCTGGTACTTGCCATTTTCGGAAAGGTGACAGGCAGTGGCCTGGGGGCCAAACTTGGAGGGATGAGTAATCCTGAGGCGATGACCATCGGTTTTGGAATGAACTCCCGGGGGGCAATGGAGATCATACTGGGATTGCTCGCACTGCAGGCGGGGATCATCAATGAGGAAGTGTTTGTGGCTCTCGTCGTTATGGCTCTTGTTACATCGCTTGTAAGTGCCCCAATGATGAGCATTTTCCTTGCGAAAATGAAGAAGTTTGAGACACTCACACAGATCATCGATCCGAAGTTGATACTTTTCACCACTCGCAATGAGAAAACCGCGGTGATCCAAGAGCTCACAGGAACTGTCGCTTCGCAGGCCGGGATCAGCCCGAACCGGATGTTCGATGAAGTAATGTCACGTGAAGCCGCGTTCGCACCCGTGATCATACCGGGACTTGCCCTGCCCCACGCCAAGCTGGACGTAAAACGGCCGTGGATCGCTATCTCCGTTAACCGGAAGGGTTACAGATACAGTGATGAAATCACTGAACCCGTCTATCTTACAGTGCTTTTAATCTCACCGAAGGATAAACCGGAACTCCACCTCAATCTTCTTGCGGGGATCGTTGGGGCATTCAGTGAAGAGGATGCAATTAAGAGTCTGGTGGAAACCACCGATAAAGTTTCCATCGCCGCCCATTTCACTGAAAGGACATAAAAAAAGCTGTCACCTTTCCGGATGACAGCTCTTTTCCAATCTAAATGTTGCTAACTATTCGCCGAGCAGTATAAGGAAATATTGCTGTCCGTCATTATCGGTTTCCCATGAGATATTTTCAACCACGCCATCCTCACTGGTCATAGTCCACGAGTTCTCGCCGGTCTGTTGCGCACTCTCTGAGAGCATCCCAAAAATTGCCTGAGTAACATCATCGTTGGCAGGATATAAGGCGTTTATATTGCAGATTTCCGCTTCGTTAAAGAAGAGGAATATTTTGCCGAGATCAGCCACTTCCGCGAAGAGGAAGGGTGTGCCGTCGTCAGTAGTCATAGC
>RHKR01000226.1 GCA_008363265.1 Chlorobiota bacterium | reverse complement strand
CGGAGGCTCCCTTTTTTTCTTTTAGGGTGTAAAATATCTGCGATATTGGCTCATTTTCAAAGGTTATGCGTTACGCGGCCCCACTTCATATTTTTGGCACGAATATTGCTAATATTATGCCGATTGGTTTTGGATTGATTAGAAAAGAACTTTATCACTGACAGAATAAAAAATTAAACAAAGGAATTGGACAATGGCAGTAGTAATAACTGATGATTGTATTTCTTGCCAGGCATGTGAAGTTGAATGCCCAAATAACGCCATCTATGCAGCAGGTGACGAATGGACACTCGGCGGCGAATCTTTCCCCGCTATCAGCGACGAACATACCTATATAGCTTTCGACAAATGCACAGAGTGCGTCGGTTTCCACGATGAACCACAGTGCATCCCTGCTTGCCCATCTGACGCTATCATCCCTGATCCTGATCATGTGGAATCACAGGATGAACTGCTCGCCAAGAAAGCAAAGCTCGACGGTATCGGCAGATAATCATAAGATTATACTTTTTAGGCCGCTCTCCTGCAAAGGGGGGCGGCTTTTTTTTGTGCCTCTTTGTTTGTCTGAATCAGCTTGTCCCTTTGGGAGATTTTCAGTGCCACAGGCATCCCTTCGGGAGATTTTAGGATTTTCAGGATCAGGTACACCGAAGAGGAAATGCTTGTTTCAGTTTTAGTATTTTGAGGTTTGAATTTTTACAATTTATGGTCAGAAAAATGAGAAGATATCTATTCATCGTTGCTGTGCTGTTTTTAACGGCTGCAAATCTCTCCGCCCAGAACAATTCATCGAAGGTGGTATTTCAGGAGCCGAAGGCGGGTTATTGGGATACGATACAGAAGGGGATCGACGCGTACCTCCTCTCTGTTGATCCGCAGTCGAAGAGGAAGGTGCTGAAGGCTGATTTTTCGGCAATAAAGGCGCCGGCGGGTCCGCAGGATTTCAAATACGCGTGGCACAACAAGCCGCAGTCGCAGGGGAGGACGGGCACATGCTGGTCGTTTTCCACCACTTCATTTTTTGAGTCGGAAGTAAAACGCCTCACGGGGAAGGAAGTGGAGCTTTCAGAGCTTTACACCGTTTACTGGGAGTATATCGAAAAAGCAAAACGCTACGCTGCCGAAAGGGGCAACTCTGCCCTCGGTGAAGGCTCACAGGGGAACGCTTTGATAAAGAATTTCAAGAAATATGGCATTGTGCCTTATTCAGCCTGGTCGGGTATGCTCCCCGGACAGAAGTTCATCGATCATGAAAAGCTCTTCGACGAGTTCCGGGGATTCCTCACCAAGGCGAAAGAGAACAACACATTCGCCGAGGGGTTCATCATGAACAATGTAATGGCGATACTCGACAAATACATGGGCACCCCGCCTGATAAATTCGAATATGACGGCAAAACCTGGACCCCGGAGACATTTCTGAAAGATTATCTTAAACTCAATCCCGATGATTATGTCCCCGTTCTTTCGATCAAGAATCAGCCGTATCATGAAAATGTGCTCTACGATGTTCCCGACAACTGGTGGCGGAACAGTGACTATTGGAACCTGCCGATGGATGAGTTCATGCAAACCCTCAAAGAAGCGATGAAAAACGGCTACACTGTTGCCCTCTTCGGCGATGTTTCCGAGCCCGGGATCGACGGCTTCGCCGGGATGGCGATAGTCCCTGATTTCGACATCAAACCCGCCGATATCACCGAAGACGCCAAGGTTTTCAGGTTCGTGAACGGACAGACCACCGACGATCACGGCATCCACTGCGTGGGCTCGACCGAAAAAGAGGGCTACACCTGGTTCCTGATCCGTGAATCGGCCGCCGGCTCCTTCAATTCACCAAATCCCGGGTATATGTCTTACCGCGAAGACTACATTAAACTAAAAATGATGGGCTACCTGATCCACAAAAGCGCGCTGAAGGGGACTAAGTAATTGAAAATTACCTCATCGGTGGTGATCTCATTCTACAAGAACCTCCGTTATCTCGAACTGGTGCTTGCCGGTTTCGAGCGGCAGGACCGTAACGATTTCGAGATCATCATCGCTGACGACGGTTCACCAAAGGAAGTGGTGGCCGGGGTTGAAAAACTCCTCGGCCGCCACTCTTTCCCCGCGCTCCACATCTGGCATCCCGACAAAGGCTTCCGAAAGAACAAGATTCTTAACAAGGCGATAGTAGCGGCGAGGTCTGATTACATCATCTTTATCGATGGCGACTGCGTTCCCCACTCGAAGTTCGTTTCGGGGCACCTTCAGTACGCCGCAAAAAATGTCTCACTCACCGGGAGGCGCGTAAACCTCTCGGAGAAGATCACGGGTTTGCTGTCACCTGAAACCGTTAAAGCCGGCTGGCTTGAGACACATTTCGGAAAAGTGATTGTCGACGGGCTGTTCGGTGATTCATTCGATGTCGAGAAAGGTTTTTATACCGGGAATGAAACCGTCAGGAGGTTCTTCAATAAAAAGAAGCGGGGGATCGTCGGCTGTAATTTTTCACTTCACAAGGAAGATCTTCTCCGCGTGAACGGTTTCGACGAAAGATACGAAGCCGCCTCGGTGGGGGAGGACTCCGATATCCAGTACCGCCTCGAACTCCTCGGCGTAACCATCCGCTCCCTGAACCACATCGCGGTTCAGTACCACCTAGATCACAAACTCCAGCCCCGCCCTCAGCAGAACCTCGATCTTTTCGAGCAGGTAAAGAAAGAGGGTCGAGCGTTTACTGAATTCGGTATCATACAAAAAGGTGTTATAGACCGCGGATGACACGGATGACGCGGATTTTGGGATTGTGAAGACCGGAGAAATCATTTGGTACTATTAAATCCTTGTGCAATTTTTTGTGAAGTGAAATTCTTTCCCCATCAGTAGTGAGAAAGACATGGCCGTATCCGGTTATCCCCACCCATCATTGAGGGGTGACAGCCTGAAATTCAGCAATCGCGGTGAGAAACGGGCTATTGGTTAATTCCTTCCACGATGAGCCTCGGTCATCAGTTCTCAGGACTGCGTTGCCCGTGCCGGGTGCGACCGCCAAATTTTTCTCAGAAAAGTACAGATACCCTCAGCCCGGCGAAAAATTAGGTAGCCCGGGCAAACTTTATTTATCCATCACTAAACCACTGCAACAACGAGAAAATAATTCTTGTTTTTCTCAAAGGAACAAAGTAAGTTTAACAACCGATTTTTTTTTGGAATTTTTATGACACAGGATGCCCATTGTTCGTTTTCCAGCCGGTTGAAAAGGTACTCACTTTTTCCGGTCTTCGTGGTTTTATGTCTAATAACCCCGATTCGCGCCCAGATACCCGGGGTAACTTCCCGGTTGATAGCCCCTTCCACAACAGAACACGACCTTACCTGTTTAAGACTCATAGATGAAAACTCAGCTGTTGCTATTGGTTCGCAAAATTCACTCGTCAGAACAGATGACCGCGGACTCACCTGGCGGGAGATCACCACTCGACCATTCATAAACTATGTTAGAGCCTTGGAGGTGATCACTCCAACCAGATGGCTCGGCATGAACGGTGTTGGCTATGTTTTCCTTACCACCGACGGGGGTGAATCGTTCAGTTACTCCCGGCCCGGATACGGTTTTCCTTCGACCTATGACGAATATGAGATCAGTTTCGCGGATTCTATGAACGGGATCATCAGGTTCATCAATAGTACACAAAACTTTGATTATTACCTGACTAACGATGGAGGTTTCACTTGGACCCACAGAAGTTTCGTTTCGCAAGCCACCTATCTATACGCGGTGGTGTTTCCGGGGAGCGTGGTGGTTGTTGCGACCACTGACAAAATGATCCGTTCAACTGATTTTGGGGCGACATGGAGTTCATCGTTCCCGTTTGTGGCCAAAGGCTTCTTCAAGTACGACGATTCCACCGCTTTTTTTACAACCGCCACCGACTCGGTTTATAAAACCACCAACAAGGGGCTTTCCTGGCATCCGCTGTCTCATCCTCAATCCGGAATCCAGGCTCGCTACATGTCGAGATTGCCTGACGGAACCGTTTACAATTTCCATCCTGAACTGAGAACCATTGACCGGTCAACAGACACATGCAAAAGCTTCATCACGGTGAGGCAATTGCCCGGAACCGGAAATACGATGAGATTTTACAAGTCATTCCTTATGTTCGCCCCGGATCAGGGCATAGCAGTGGGTGAGAGGGGTACCGTAACCGCGGTTTCAGGCCCTAACTTAAGTGTTAGAAAAGTGTCGCGAAACCATCTCTACGCTACCGAGGCCTTTTGGGTCGATACTCTTTTCAGTATTGCCGGTCAAGGTGAGTGGACAAAGGATGGTGGCACGAACTGGACATACTCCTCATTTCCTCAAGAAGTCGGTAAAATCTGCTTCCCTGTCGCCGGCAAGAAAGGTTACGCTGTATCGGCACAAAACAGGAAAGTTGTATCCTGGCCACCCCCGTTCCCTGATCACTATCTGGATATTGCTGTTTCTGTGGATTCCGGAAAGTCATGGCAGGGAAGAGTGTCAGACACCGGAATCAAAGCCCTTGATGTTACCGCGCTTAATGATTCCCTTTTTGTCGTGTTGGGTGAAGGTAACATCCCAAATTATACAGCCAGGTTTTATATTTTTTCATTAAATAACGGAATTTTACAGAAAACAGAGTATTCCGGAACAAAGCAATTCTTCAAGGTAGCGGCATTTCCGGCAAGAAACGCACTTCTTGCCACCTCCGGCCATACGCTGTATATCAGTTTCGATACCGCGAAAACCTGGAACACGTTTCATATTCTGCCCCCTCATGCTGAATTAACTGCCGGAGATGTTCTGGTCTCTGGCGAGAGAATTGCGGTGGTGGTTAATCCGGGGCTCTGTTTTGAGTCATCCGATGCCGGGGTTACCTGGAAGACCAGGTACGGGACCCTCAATTACACAGTTAATGACAGGGGGCCATACGATCTCAATCATGACGGCATGATCGCCTTCCGGAAAGGTGATGAACTATTCATGTGGTCATCTGACGGTGGGACGAGACCAATTCATAAAATGCTTCAAGGGAAT
>RHKR01000225.1:3350-8410 GCA_008363265.1 Chlorobiota bacterium | reverse complement strand
CGGCGGTTCCTGTTAAAGCATTAAACACGATCAAGATCGCCGGAACTGTAAAGAAAGCCGACGGCACCCCGTGGAATGATTTTACGGGCGAAGGATTGCTCACGGTTTATGACGTCGAGACAACACTTCCGCTGCCTGAGATCAGCCCTTCTGCTGCAATGAAAGTACCCGGTGGATTGATCTTCAGAGGAAGGGTTTCAGTGGTAAACGGAAAGTTTTCAACCGATTTCGTTGTGCCGAAGGATATCTCCTATGACAATCAGAAGGGGAAGATCGTCTTCTACTTCTTCAGCAGCGAAAAAGACGGAATCAGTTTTACCAATAACATCACCATCGGTGGAGTTGATCAGTCGGTTATAAACGACGGCAAGGGCCCACTGATGGAGATCACGTTCGACGACGCGCAGTATGAAAACGCGTATCTGGTGAATCCGAACACCACACTGATAGTATCCCTGAAGGATGACACGGGACTGAACACGACCGGCTTGGGGGTCGGCCATAAAATTGAGGCGATCCTGAACGGGAATGAGCAGAATCCGATCGATCTTACGAGCCACTTCACCGGTGATCTTAACTCGGGCGGAAAGAGCGGTAAAGTAAATTACAGGTTTACCGGGCTCGCCGCGGGCGTTTACACCATCCGGGTTAAAGGGTGGGATGTATTCAACAATTCTTCAACTGTGGAGTCGGAGTTCAAAGTGGTCTCAGGCGGTGGAGTGGCAGTTGAGTACGTAATGAACTACCCGAACCCGTTCTCTTCGAACACTTTCTTCACGTTCCAGCACAATATTGCAGGACCGGTTGACGCGCGCGTTCTGATCTATACGATCGCGGGGAGGAAGATAAAAGAGATCGATTCACAGTGGATCAACGACAGATTTGTAAGAATAGAATGGGACGGCAGGGATGACGACGGTGATCTCGCGGCCAACGGAACATACCTTTATAAACTGATAGTGAAACCGTCAGATGGCGGTGAAACAAGGTCTGTTCTCGGTAAATTAAGCATTATAAGATAAGTTTTGTAAAAAAATTTCTTTCATGGAGGTTAATTAATGAACAAGTTCAAAATCGCATTCCTTGGGTTGATATTCGTCTTCGGTTTCGGAAAAACCGTTCAGGCTCAGGGAGAAGCGGCCGTACCGTTCCTTCTTATCGCGCCCGATTCAAGAGGCGGCGGTATCGGTGAGTCAGGCACAGGTCTGGCTGACAATTCATCGGCAGTTTTCTGGAATCCTGCAGGTATTGCATTCCTTACAGGTCAGGAGTTCAGTTTCACTCACTCAAACTGGCTGCCACAGTTCAAACTCGATCTTTTTTATGACTACGCTACTTATAGAAACTATCTTGAAGAGATCAATGGAAGTTTGACCGCGAGCATCACGTACATGAATTACGGCGAGTTCGTAAGAACCGGTCCTGATTCACCTGATCCACTCGGAACTTTCAGGTCGTTCGACATGGCTGCAACCGTCGGATACGCCACAAAGCTTTCATCCGACTGGGGACTTGGTGTTAACCTGAGGCTTATCCACAGCCGTCTCTCTGATCAGCCAACCGGTCAAGAGCAGGGAACAGGAACTGCAACCAGCGTGAGCTTCGACCTTGGTCTTATGTGGAGACCGACATCACTGGTTCTTCCATTCGTTGATTATGATCTCGGAAACAAGTTTTCGATCGGTCTTAACCTGAGCAATCTCGGTCCCAAGATATCATACATCGACCGTGCACAGGCTGATCCGATCCCGACACAGTTCAGACTCGGTTTTGCTTACAGAATTCTCTCGGATGAGTACAACAGTCTCACCTACACCCTCGATTTCGCGAAACTTCTCGTGAGAAGATACCCTGACGGAACCAGCGATGAGTTTTACAAGGCACTCTTCACCGCATGGGGCGACAAAACGATCGGCGAGGAACTTGCCGACGTGGTTACTTCGATGGGTCTTGAATACTGGTATGGAACACCCGGTGACTTCCTTTTCGCTCTCCGCGGCGGTTTCTTCTATGAAGATCCCAACTATGGTAACAGAAAGTTCGTGACCATGGGTGCAGGTATCAGATATGACATTTACGGATTCGACTTCAGTTATATCTCTACCTCCGTCTTCAAAGATGGTGAGAACCACCCACTCAGCGATACTCTCCGCTTTACCATCCTCGTGGGATGGGGTGGCCTAGTTGAAAAAACCGTGGGGCTTCCGAGAGGAATATAGTTTTTAGTGTGGAGTTTATAGTGTAGAGTTGAAGAGTGTATAGTGTGGAGTGTCTGGTTTTAATTCAACACTCCACACTCTACACTATTTTCCACACTCTACACTATTTTCTGCTCTCCACACTCTACACTCCACACTCTACACTAAATATCCTTATCTTTAAAGTTTACTAAAAATAAATTCCCGGCGCATGAAGATCATAAAATTATCAGCTCTGTTACTGTTCTTTGGTTTTGCCGTTCAAGCTCAGAACGCACCAAAAGGCAATGTCGCATTGTCATCAGTCCGTCAGTCAGTTGAGGTTGTTTCAACCGATACCATTAAGATACTTGCCGTGATGGCGGAGTTTCAGGTTGACGGTGACAATACCACAGTGGGCAACGGCACTTTCGCTTCGATCTACTCGAAGGATTACGGAAAATCGATAGTTGATCCTCTTCCGCACGACAGAAACTACTTCAAGGCGCATCTCGAATTTGTAAAGAACTATTACCAGAAAGTCTCGAACGGCAAACTTGTTGTCGAGTTTGAAGTGTTGCCTAATGGCGTAACCCTCTCGAAAACGATGAGGAATTACTCTCCGCCGATAAATTCTACCGATTTCAAAGTGATGGGCGACTTCATGCAGGAGACCTGGACGCTTGCCGACCAGGCGAATCCGGGTTTCAATTTCGCGGGATATGATCTCTTTTTTATTTTTCACGCGGGAGTGGGAAGGGATGTGAGTCTTCCCGGCAGTCTCGGAAACGAGAGGGACCTTCCATCGATCTATTTCAATCTCCCCGCGCTACAGAAATTTTACGGCGGCACATTCGACGGGGTACCCGTGAGTGGCGGCGCCTTCAAGATTCAGAACACAGGTATTCTTCCCCAGACACAGAACAGGGAAGTTACCTCTTTCAATTCGACATTTTTATACAAGATCACAATGAACGGGCTTCTTGCTTCAACTGTCGGAAGCTATCTCGGTTTGCCCGATCTGTTCGATACAAATACAGGCCTGAGTGCCATAGGCAGGTTCGGTCTGATGGACGGACAGTCGATATTCGCCTACAATGGCGCTTTTCCTCCGGCCCCTTCCCCCTGGGAGAAGATGAGGTTAGGATGGGAGACACCGGTTGAACTTAAGGGTACATCGTTTTTCCCAAGAGTTATTACAAGGACAGGGGCTTCGGTATCAGATACAACCCTCCTAAAACTCAGAATAAACGAGAGCGAATATTTCCTGATCGAAAACCGTCAGCGGGACGCGAATAAAGACGGGGCCAAGGTAACCCTTTGGGACGGAACAGGATATGTCACGAAAACTTATCTGAAAGATACCACAGGTTTTGCAAGTTTTTCAATCGATTCTCTATACGGAGTGATTGTTGATATTGATGAGTTTGACTGGGCGCTTCCCGGTAGCGGAATTCTGGTTTGGCACATCGATGAAAAGGTGATCAACGCGAAGATCGCCGATAATAAAGTGAACACCGACAAGAAGAGAAGGGGTGTCGCCGTGGTTGAAGCGGACGGCATAAATGATATCGGTGAAAAGTTTTACACCATTTTCGGTGATGAAATCGTTGGGGAGGGAACCGAGTATGACCTCTGGTTCGCGGAGAACAAAGCCGACCTTTACAGGAATGTTTTCTCGAACACATCACGACCAAATTCAAAGACAAATGACGGTGCCAATTCCCTCATCACGATGAAGGATTTTCCCGCGAACGCCAACGCGATGCGTTTTACTGTTCAGGCGGGTGACTCTCTGATCAAGCCTTATAAGATATGGAAACCTTTTGCAGGTGCGGTACCGGGGAAGGTTTATCTGACCGACTCCTATAGATTCGCGATCAACGGAAACGCGCTTGTAAGTTTTGATGCCAACTTTATTCCAACAATCGTTAAGTCACAGTTCAGTAATGGCGGTGCCGCGTTTTTTGAGAAAGCCGGTAAGCTCTACATCATAGGATCGTTGGGTAACAAACTCTACCGGGCAGTTGCCAATGCCGGAGTTGTTACTGTTGATTCCGTGGAACTTGCCCCGCTTGGTGGTGGAGTTTCGGATATAGTTTCTCAGAAAATGATCACCTCAAGTCTCGCTGAGAATGAGAAAATAGTTGTCGGTACAACCCAAGGTAAACTTTTCAGATTCTCTCTTGAGCCTTTTGCCAAACTCGATTCGGCTTCCGGTGTTTCAGGAACACCAATAGCATCACTTCATTTTTCCGGTTCTTCGGTTTACTTTACTCAACAACAGGATGCTGCAACTTACTATGCCGGGGAGTATGGCTCAGGGGTGGGTACGAATGTTTATCCAGGGAAAATCCTGTCGGCAATTTACACCGACTACAAAGGGCTTCCTGTTATTATCGCGCTTGAAGAGAGTAACAAACTTCGCGCAATTACCATGCCTTACATGACGACAACCGTTCCTGCGACAAGTCCCGAGCCATCTAATCGTCCAGTCTCACTTAAAGGAAACTCTCCAGTTACTGCAATTTCTGTTTCTGATAACAGACTTGACGGAAACCTTTATGTGAACTACACTTCCGGGAACGAGCTTTATTCAGTTAACCTTACGGGAGCAGTGGCAGATAATTTCCCGGTCGTGCTCACCGGGGGAACAACTTTCGCCGGGAATACCATGGCGGTTGATTTTACCGGGACAAAACACCCTGAGATCATCTCATTTACCACTAACGGTTTGGTTTACGCGAATGACGGTCTTACAGGCAAACTTGTTGACGGTTTCCCCCTCAGCACCGGTGAAGCATTCGCTGATATTTCAAGCCACGGCGCTGAATATTTCGTGACATCAGGTATGCCGGGAATTCTGACCCTTGGCCAGTCCGG
>RHKR01000225.1:0-3342 GCA_008363265.1 Chlorobiota bacterium | reverse complement strand
CCGGGACAGTAAACTCTTGGACACTCAACCTCGCCGCGGGCACGCCATTCTTTTATGGTAAATACGGCAACGATGCCAACACACTCTCGGCAAAGCTTACCTCAGGTTCTGTTACAGATAAAGCCTATATGCCTGAACAAAAAGTTTACAACTATCCAAACCCCGCGACGGGAACCGAGACATTCATCAGGTTCTATGTTGATGAGGATTCTGATGTAACAGTAAAGATATTCGACCTCGCCGGTGATTTTGTTGCCGACCTTAAAGGTTTCGGACAGGGTGGAATGGATGGCGAGATCAGATGGGATATCAGAAACATTCAGTCGGGTGTTTACCTCGCGAATGTGGAGGCTACTTCGGTGGTTTCAGGAAAAACCGGCCATAAAGTGATTAAAATTGCAATTATTAAATAGCGGAAATTGATGTTTAAGAAATTTTCATTTATCGCGGCACTTCTTCTTTCTTTCACTGCTTATGGCCAGTTCGACAAGTATAATTCGGAATTCGACTGGTACACGATAAAGGGGAAGAATGTCGAGGTTCATTTTCATGAAGGGGCCGAACGCACTGCAAGGGTGATACTCAAGATCGCGGAGGAAGTCTGGGATCCCGTCTGTTCACTTTACGACTATTACCCTGACAAGGTCCACTACGTTGTAAAAGATATTGATGATTACTCGAACGGCGCGACCTATTTCTTCGACAACAAGATAGAGATATGGACAAGCGCGCTTGATTTTGATCTACGTGGCTCCCATCACTGGCTTCGGAATGTTATCTCGCATGAATTTACCCACATGGTGCAGATACAGGCCTCGCTGAAAACGACACGCTCGGTTCCTGCAGTTTATCTTCAGGTTTTGAACTACGAGGATAAACGCCGCCCTGATATTCTTTATGGTTTCCCCAATGTAATTGCCTCATACCCCCTCGCGATGCTTAACATGCCCGCTTGGTTCGCGGAGGGAACCGCCCAGTACATGAGAAAAGAGTTCGATTACGACAACTGGGACGCTCACCGCGACATGATCCTCCGCTCTTATGTTCTCGACAGTAACATGCTGACGTGGAATCAGATGGGTGTTTTCGAGAAAACCAGTCTCGGGAATGAGTCGGTTTACAATTCAGGTTTTGCCCTCACCAAATACATCGCTCAGAAGTATGGTGAAGACAAACTGATGAAACTTACCAGATCGCTCGGAAAGCTTACGCATTTCTCTTTCGATGCGGCGGCAAAAGATATTCTGGGAATGGACGGAAAAGAACTTTACAACGAATGGGCAACATTCTTAAGGAAAGATTACGGTGAGCGGATCGCCCCTGTTCTCGATAACAAAGTTGCCGGTGAGATGGTTGGACCCACAGGTTTCGGCAATTTTTACCCGTCATTTTCCGCGGACGGGAAGAAGATATACTACATTTCGAACAAGACAAGTGATTATTTCTCTCCGACAGCCCTTTATGAGTACGATATTGCTTCAAAAGAAGAGAAACTACTGATTCCGGGAGTAAGATCGACTTACGCTGAAGTGCCGGGAGCGGATAAAATGATCTACTCGAAACTGGGTGACGACAATCCGTTCGACTACAAAGTACACGATCTCTATGTTTATGACAGAAAAGCAGATAAAGGAACCCGTCTAACCTATAACATGAGGGCGAACATGCCTTCAGTTTCACCCGACGGGAGTAAGATAGTTTTTCTTTTTCAGAAAGACGGCACAACGAATGTCGGAATGGTGGATATTGAAGGGAAGAACTTCAAACAGCTAACATTTTACTCCAATGGTGAACAGGTATACAATCCCAAGTTCTCCCGTGACTCACGTGCTGTCTTTTTCGACTATCAGTATCATCACGGACGTGATTTGGCGACAGTTCCCGTGGATGGTGGACCGGTTACTTTTGTTCTGCAGACCCCCGGTGATGAGAGAAGCGCGGTTGAGACACAGGATGGAAAGATACTCTATGCTTCTTCTGAGACGGGTATCTTTAACCTCTATCTCTACGACAAGGCCTCATCACAAAGCAGGAGAGTGACAAACGTTACCGGTGGTGCCTTCATGCCGGCTGTTGACGCGAACGGAAACATCACCTACGCGGGTTACACTTCCGGCGGCTATAAAATTTTCCATCTGAAGTTGGAAGAACAGGCAAAGGTTGATGAAACCAAGCGTTACGTAAAGCGCGATGATCCACCGCTTGATATGGAGAAACCGTTCGCTGATACCAAGAAATTTGACTGGGACAGACTGAAGAGATTCAACGACTATGAATACCCCGATACCGCGAAAACAAAGTATTCAGGGGCTTTTTCAAGGCTCAGTATTTTTCCGTTCGTGCGGTACGACAACTACAGCACGACCAACAACGCGATCGAAAAGATAAAACCCGGACTTTATGTAAGTTCTTCCGATATGCTGAACAGATTCAGTATCTTCGGTGGCGGTTCGATCAACCTGAGAGGGGAGAGAGACCTCTTCCTCAGTTTCGATTACAGGAACAAGCTTCCGCTTCTTCCGGCTCTGGGGCTGTATCCCGATCTTGGGATCGAGGTTTACAACGTTACCCGTAAAGCTGATGTAGAGATCTATTTCGATGAACTTCCGAAAACATCAACCGATGTAACCTACAACCTTTTTGAGGTTGATATCATAGCCCGGCACAAACTTTTTGCCAAGACCAAAGACCTTGAGCTCCGCTACATTTTCAGCAGCTATACCGCCAGTATCGGAAGTTTCATAATACCGAACACTACCGATCTGTACCCGACTTTTAACGATACTTATCTGATCGGAAGCAATTTCAGGGTCACTTACAAGACCGACTACAAAAAACCGAACCGGGATATGGATATCAATCCGATCGGGAGCAGTCTTGAGATCAGATATGATTATGAGATGAACCGGTTCAACCCCGACGGTGAATATACCGTTGAAGATGGTTTACTGGTGGCTCAGTACAAGAATTTTGATTTCCACCGCCTTGAAGTAAACGCCGGTTACTCATTCGAGACCTTCAAGGGACATACTCTGTCCGCCAAGGTTAGAGCCGGAACGATCTTCGGACCTCCGGTGCCTGATTTCTTCGACTTCTTTCTCGGCGGGCTGATCGGTATGAAAGCCTACCCGTTCTATTCGATAAGCGGTAATGAAATTGTGTACGCGAATCTTACTTACAGGCTGCCGTTGTTCAAGGAGATCGACTACAAATTCGGTCACCTTTACCTCGACAAGATCTACCTGTCTGTTTTCGGAGATGTGGGTAATGCGTGGACCGGGAATCTCGCTGAGTCAGGTAACCTTGTAAAGGGAGCAGGCGCGGAGCTGAGGCTTTCGCTTA
>RHKR01000224.1 GCA_008363265.1 Chlorobiota bacterium | reverse complement strand
GGAGAGGTGATCTCACTGCGAAAAGAGATCGACCGCCTTTCCTCTCTCGCCAAGGAGCAGGCTGAAGGGCTCGTTCAGGCGAACGAGGAATTTGCCGCGATAGATGCCAAACGATCGGAAGTGTTGCTGAACATTCAGCAACTCGAAGAGAAAAGGGCCCTGCTGACTAAAGATCTCGCCACTCTTGAAGAGTCAAGGAACGCACTCGAATTGAACGTGAACGGACTCACCGGAACTGTGAACGACCTGGAAGTAACCTCAAAAGTGCTCGAGGAAAAACAGCTTAAAACCGAGGAACTGGTACTTGAAGCGCTTAAATCGTTCAACCAGGAAGTTGGCTCACTGCGCGAACAGCAGTCGAAGTTACGGGCTGATATCCTTGAGAAGGAAAAATCACGGTCAATTAAAGAATCTGAGATCAGCAAGCTCGACCTCGAACTGAGCGAGCTGCGCTCCGAGATAAAGATAGCTGAAAAAGACCTCGTCAACATCCGGCAGCATATCCAGAACCTAAAGGATGAAAAAGACACCCTGAACAGGAATCTCTTCGAAATGAAAGATACTGAAAAGAGAGTGAACCTGATTGTGCAGGAACTGAAAAAGAACCGCGACAGCCTTAAAGAGGAGAATGACGAACTGGAGAGAAAACTCTCCTCAATGTTCAATAACTTTACGAAGAGACACAACGAGCTTGAATCAAGACGTTCTGAACTGGAAGGTATTATCAAGACCCGGCAGAATGAACTCTCCGTGATCCAGGAGAACATCGAGACCTCAGGGCTTATGCTCGACCGTGTAAAAGCGGAACTGCATAGCCTCGAACTGCAGAAGAGCGAAATAGTTAACGGCATTGAGAGATTGAAAAAGATCGAAAAAGATGCCCATGACTCAACTTCAGAGATCTAATAACGGCTGGCTTAAATGAATGAAAACCCTGGTTTGAACAGTACTGATGATGCTGTTCAAATGAAAAAGATCGAGCTTGTCAAGTTACAGGCAGAAGAAGAACGACTGACCGACAGGATCAGGATACTCCAACAGAATTTGATCGATGTTGAAACCAAAGAGACCTCACGCCTGAGCAGTTTCAGAACGATCTTTTCCAAGGAGAAAGAACTGCTCACATCAGAACTGGATGCCCTGAAAAGAGAGAAAGCCACTCTTGAAGAGAAGAACAGTGAGCTTGGCGAGAAGGTGGCAACCAACGAAGCCCGCCTTATCGAATTGATAGCTGACCAGTCGAACCGCTCGCGGATACTCTCTTCGATTGAAGAATATCTTCCCAGACTCGAAGAAGCAGTCGTTTCAAAAGAACGTGAATTCAACCGTCTGCTGCAGGAGATCGAGCTGACCGAAGAAAGACTCCTCCATATATCCAACCGGTTTGAGAACGCCAACAGGGACCTGGAGATCAGAAAACTCCAGATAGATTCGTACGAAAGTTCTATTTTCAATGCTCAGCACCAGATCAGCGACCTTGAATCACGCATTAAAAAGTATGAATCGCTGAAGTCGGAAATATTCAGCAACATCAAAAATGCCCTCGTAAAAGAGAACGGCCTCAAGGAAAAGATCGAACGGCTCAAGAAACACGTCCAGTCACTTGAGGAGAACCGCTACGAGATAGAGGCGAATATTATAAAGGCTGAAGAAAATTTCATAGCGATGGCTACAGTTCAGCGAAATGAGATCAGCGAACTCAAGGTCAGGCTGAGGGATAATTCCAGAAAACTGATCGACAAGGAACTGGTGCTTTTCAGAAAGACGGAAGAGATCACCCGCAGGGAAAAATTGATCGTCAACCTTGAACTGGAGCTCAGAACCCTTCAGTACAAGCTGAACATTGCGAACGAAGAACTTCTTTCACTTGCTGCCAGAAAAACCAAACTTCAGAATGATATCAGCGACCTCGGTGCTGAGAAGGTAAAACTTGAGAACTCCCATGCGCGGCTCCTTACCGAGCTTGAAAAAACCGGCGAGAGATCACAGGAGACCGAAGACAGCATTGTGAAAGTTATACAAAATCTTAGAAATGAGATGGAGTCGCTCCAAAACGCCCGTAACGAGGCGATGAATGAGTATAGCGTCCTGGAGCAGAAACTCTCCCTGCTGAGAATGGAGTCACAGCGATCAGAACGCTCTATCTCAGGTACTGTGAATGAGAATGAACAGCTCGCTGCCGAGAAAGAGATGCTTTCAAAAGAGATCTCGCGACTGCTCGAACTTAAATCAAAGCTTGAAGCCGGAACGACTGATGCGGTTACGGAGTCCCCCTCTACTCTTCCGGTGAATGAACCCGGACCTCTCCGCGAAGATTTTGATATCGAGGATGTTGAAGAACACCCTGTCATCCCCCCTTACGGTTACAGTGGAATCGATAAAGAACTCCTTGGCTATCTGGCTTCAGAGTTGAAAGAATTCGGCAGTGAATCGATAAACAAAGAACTTGAGAGCCTGACCGCCGCTCTGATAGATGGTGAACAAACAACATCAGAGCCTGAAATAAAGATACAGCCCCCCGCGGATCACGAGGAACTGAAGGACCTGATCAAAAAGATCAATGAGTCTCCCACGGAAGACGAAGAAAGTTAAAGTTTTTCTTGCTTAATTCTTCGCTACTTTGTAAATTTGTGTCTTGACTTTTTTAAATTCAAGGCGGGGTAGCTCAGCAGGTTAGAGCAGTGGAATCATAATCCACGTGTCGGGGGTTCGAGTCCCTCCCCCGCTACCAGTCTATTTTTGGAGAAAAAATGTTTACTTTTTTCAGTATAGTTATTATACTTCTTGCGGCCCTCGTGATCGTGGTCGTACTTACTCAGCAGTCGAAAGGCAGCGGCCTTACTGCCACCTTTGGTGGCGGCAACGTTGGAAGCATGTTCGGTACACGCCGTACGGCAGACTTCCTTGCGAAATCCACATGGGTTCTCGCGGCTGCAATAGCGATCCTGACGATCCTCGTCAACGGATTCTTCCTCCCAAGCGGCGGTGGAGCTGAAAGTATTATTCAAAAAGGCGGTCCGACTCAGCAGGCTCCGGCAACCCCAGCCCCAAGCGGAAGCCAGCCGGCTAAATAATTGTTGATTGATTTGAGTGGAAAAGCCGGATCTCACGATCCGGCTTTTTCATTTTAAAGACCGTTTATTACCAGGTTGAAAATCTGATCCTGAAGTCCCCGGTAGAAATCCGGATAGGATGAGGTGTAGTTAAAGAATACGGCTCCGATCATATCCCGCCCGGTCCGTGTCTTAAAATAGCCGCTTAAAGTTATTACTCCCGAAAGTGTTCCGGTTTTTCCTTTCAGGTTGTTATCCCCCTCCTGCTCTTTCATCCTCGACCTGAGTGTGCCGTCTACACCCGAGATGCTTAGTGTGGAGAAGAATTGACTCCTGAATATCTGGTTCGAGTAGATATACTGGTATATCTTTACAATCACACCTGTGGGGATAAGATTCTTGCGGGAGAGACCGCTTCCGTCAGCGAACTGGGTTCCCTTAAGGTACGCACCCGACTCCTGCAGAAATGCCATGCACAGCTTCAGGCCGTTCTTAGTGTTCCCCCGCTCACCGTTCACTACTGCTGAAATGAGTTTGACAGTATATTCCGCCAGGAAATTATCACTCTTTTTATTGACAATTTTCAAAAGATCCGAGAGCTTAACCGTGGCAGATGCGATCAGTTTTGTTCCTGAAGGGGTTACACCGGAAGCAATACCCCCCGAAACATTAATTCCGGCGGCGGTAAGGAGGGATTTGAATTTCTGTGATATGAACACTGGCGCGGTGGTAAATCTGTTTCCGGCAAGATTTACATTATGATCCAGAACGAGGGCGGAGAGGGGGTAGGTTTCGTAGTCATATTCACCGTTCCCGACGTATTGCGACCGGTAATACAGATCATCGAAAAAGGAATCATCGCCTGTGATTCCGCCATTCACGTTCTTTATGCCAAGAGTTTTCACCGCCTTTACGAATTTCTCCAGGTCTTTAACCGTCATCAGCGGGTTGCCGAGGGCTTTTAGATACAGGTCACCGTTCAGTGTGCCGGATGCATCAATACTTCCGCTGTGTTTTAATTCAGTCGAAAGTTCATAATCGCCACCCATCAGGTGAAGTGCGGCTGCACTCGTAACAACCTTTGTGTTCGAGGCAGGGATCAGCCGGACACGGTGCCCGTAAGTATAAACGGTGTCCGAGGTTTCCGCGTCAACGATAAGAACTGACCAGGATGTACCGGCGGGCAGTTTTGATAAAATATCATTTATTCCCGACCTTACTTTCTCATATTGCCCCTCGATCCGGAAGATCAGAAACAACCAGAGTATGATTACTAAACCTTTTTTCAATTTATCCCGGCTAAAAGTGGTCTGATTGAATTATTTACAAAGTTGTTTATGTTAAGTTTAAAGATAGGAATAATAGATTTTATTGAAAAACCTAAAATAGAGGAATTGATGGATCACAAGAGAAGACCTCCAAAATCCTACAAAAACGAAGAATTTCTGAACTCCCCCGAAGCGAGAACGGTGCGGATACTCTCTGAGTATCTCGACCCGGCAGCAAAGTTCAGAAGAAATCACATTACCGATACGATAGCTTTTTTTGGCTCGGCGAGGATCAAACCAAAAGATCAGGTGATGTCTGAGATCGAAGCTTTCAAGAATGATGACAATGCCGGTGAAGATGCACTCAGACAACTCCACCGTGAACTCGAATCATCAAAGTATTATGAAGAGGCAGTGGAACTCGCCCGGCTTACCGGTGAGTACCTCCTCTCAAATACAACAGATGAAAAGGGATACGCTATTGTTACAGGCGGAGGACCCGGTATTATGGAAGCCGCAAACAAGGGGGCAACGCTGGCTGGATGCAAGTCAGTGGGGCTGACGATCAGTCTTCCCAAAGAAGAAAGCATGAACGATTACGTGATCGATGAACTGGGCTTCGAGTTCCACTATTTCTTCATGCGCAAGTTCTGGTTTGCCTATCTTGCCAAAGCTGTGGTGATCTTCCCGGGTGGATTCGGTACTTTGGATGAAATGTTCGAGATACTCACCCTCATTCAAACGAAGAAGATGACGAAGGATA